>NZ_JARGEJ010000007.1:0-152878 GCF_029211245.1 Robertmurraya sp. DFI.2.37
TTCGTGTGAAAAATGCGGAGGAGAAATGTATCCCGAGTATTACAAAGGAGTACACGGTATAGAGTATAAAATTTCGGATATTCGCTAGACAAAAAGGGACCGGGCGGTTTTTGCCCGGTTTTTCTTACTGCGAAATCTCAGTCTCACAACCAACTGAAAGGACGAAGAGGAAATGTGCCAAAAATCAACGCAACACAGATCAATGCCACTGCTTAACATAGATATTTTAAGATTTTTGCTGCCATGTACGAGACATTTTGCTATTATTTAGTTGCCCGTTGCATTAAAAGGTTTTTGTTGAAACCGAACGAATTAAGGATTGTATCTAATCATTATAAATAATTGGTTATGTTTTAGGAGGGATATGAAATATATGGATATTTTTCAAGCTGCTGCACATAATGATTTGGTCAGTGTGAAAAATTTACTTAATGCAGGTTGGAACATTAATAGAGGAGATGAAGATGGATATACAGCGCTACATTGGGCAGTACAAGAGGGGAATTTAGAAATCGTAAAATATTTGTTAGAGCATGGAGCAAACATCGACAGTTTGGATCATGAAAACTACACACCTCTTGAAATTGCTTGCATAAAAGGGTATAAGGAAATGGTCGATTTACTAATAGCATGTAACTGTAATTTAGAATTACATCGTGATGGATTTACTCCTTTACATGCAGCCGTAGCAAGGGGGAGCGTTGAAATTACAAAGCGGTTACTCAAACAAGGGGTACAAGTAAACCAACAAGACCAAAACGGAAAAGGCTATTCCCCATTACACTGGGCTACGCAAGAAGGCTATATAGAGTGTGTGAAGCTATTGGTTCAATTTGGTGCGAATGTTAACTTGAAAGATCAATATGGTTTTTCTTCATTGTATATAGCCTCAAGTGAAGGGTATACGGATATAGTTAGCTTTTTATTACGTAACAACGCAAAAGTAGATACTATTTGTGAGCAATCTGGTAATTCCACACCTTTAATGATTGCTAGTATTTATGATCATCCTGATGTTGTAACACTATTGATTCATCATAATGCCGACATTGAAGCGAAAGATGATGAAGGCAGAACAGCGCTTTTTCAAGCTGCTTTAAATAAAAATAAAGAAGTTATAAGCATTTTATTAAAAAAAGGAGCGAATAAAAATATCATTGATGTAAATGGTAGGCGTCTAGTTGACATTTTAAGTGAAGATTAAGAGATTTGTTCAATGATAAAGAAATGGAAGTAATCTCAATCTATTTACTAATCCGATCAATAGCTAACTGAAAAGTCTTCATAAAAAAACAAGTGGAGGGTACTGACTTCGACTGTCTTCACTTGTTTTGGACTACAGTTCTTAATAAGAAAAATCCGCAATATATGACAAAATCCACAATTAAATAAAAAATCCCCAAAACAACTGAGATTGAGCATTAGCAACTGACTGTGCCAACGGCTTTTTCAACCTCCTCTTTTTCCTTTGAAAAATTTATAACACAATTTTTACTTCGAGCATGACTTTCCTTGTATATTTTTAGTTTTATTGGTGAAAAATGGATCTATAAAGAATGGAGGGTTATGTCATGAGAAGGATTGTATCTATGTTTCTAATATCGTTATTGGTTACATCATTCATTACCCCTGCTGTGTTTGCAGAAGAGAAAACAGGTGTTGAATTAGCGGATGATGCAAAATCCGCCATCCTTATTGAAAGAGATACTGGCACAGTACTTTATGATAAAAATAGTAATGAAAAATTACCTCCTGCAAGCATGACGAAAATTATGACGATGCTTTTAATTATGGAGGCAATTGAAAGTGGAAAGTTAAAAATGGATGAAAAAGTTCGCACGAGTGAGTATGCTGCTTCAATGGGAGGCTCACAGGTTTTCCTTGAACCAGGTGAAGAAATGACAACAGAGGAAATGCTAAGAGCAATTGCTATCGGTTCCGCTAACGATGCATCTGTGGCAGTAGCAGAAAGAATAGCTGGCTCAGAGGAAGCGTTTGTAGAAGAAATGAATACAAAAGTGAAAGAGCTGGGACTTAAAAATACCCAGTTTCAGAATACAACAGGATTACCTGCAGAGAATCATTACAGTACAGCACATGATATGGCCATAATCGCGAAAGAATTATTGAAGTATGAGGATATTACCAAATTTACTGGTACATATGAATCCTATTTGCGAGAAAAATCGGATAAAAAATTTTGGTTAGTGAACACAAATCGGCTTGTTAAATTCTATCCAGGAGTTGATGGATTGAAGACCGGGTATACGAGTGAAGCGAAATATTGTTTAACTGCAACTGCCGAGAAAAATGATATGCGAGTTATTGCTGTTGTATTTGGTGCTCCGACATCAAAAGCGCGAAATGCCCAAGTGACGAAAATGCTCGACTATGCTTTTAGTCAGTATGAAACACATCCATTATATGAACGCAATGTCTCCATTGAGAAAGCGAAAGTGAGTAAAGGAGATTTGAAAAAAGTAGATGCTGTAACAAGTGAGCCAATTTCCATCTTAACGAAAAAGGGTGAAAGCGTTAAAGATGTTCAACAGGAAATTGTAATGAACGAGAATATTAAAGCTCCTCTTAAAAAGGGTGACGAAGTTGGTCAACTAAAGCTTATGAAGGATGGAAAAACGCTTGTCCAAAGCCCATTAATTGCAAGTAAAGATGTCAAAAAGGCCAATTGGTGGATTTTATATAAGCGCTCCTTCGGCATGTTTACGAAGGCTGGAGATTAAAAACTTCATGACAACGCGTGTTAGAGGCTTTTGTCGAAATGTCTTTTATTCCAACTTTTTTTAGCGAATTGTTACTAGTTTTGTCTGCAAGAAGGAAATCGAGCACCAAATAACGAATTGACTCACTATGAAAGACTAAGGAGGTTGGAGTAGTGAGTCTAGACATTGAATTGGAAGTCAAGCAAGATGTTTTATGCATTCGTCTTAGTGGTGAGTTGGATCATCATTTCGCAGATGAATTGCGTGAACGGGCAACAAAGGCAATTGAAGAACATCAAATTCGTCATATTGTCTTGAATTTAGAATCTTTAACCTTTATGGATAGTTCTGGTTTAGGTGTGATTCTTGGTCGATATAAGCAAATTAAGCAAAAACATGGTGAAATGGTCGTCTGCGCAATTTCCCCAAGCGTCCAAAGATTATTTGATATGTCAGGCTTATTTAAAATAATACGTCTAGAGCCGACTGAACAATTTGCTTTGGAAAGATTGGGGGTAGCATAGTCAATGAAAAATGAGATGCATTTGCAGTTTAATGCGCTGAGTCAAAACGAATCATTTGCCCGGGTTACGGTTGCTGCGTTCATCGCACAATTAGACCCGACGATGGATGAATTAACAGAAATTAAAACCGTTGTTTCTGAAGCGGTGACGAACGCCATTATCCACGGATATGAAAATAATGCTGAGGGAATCGTCTATATTTCCGTCAAACTAGAAGACGATTTTGTCGAGATGACAATCAAAGATCATGGTTTGGGCATTAACAATATTGATGAAGCTCGTCAACCGTTATTTACTACAAAGCCTGAGTTGGAAAGATCCGGTATGGGCTTTACGATTATGGAAAACTTCATGGATGAAATCGAGATTCACTCCAGTTTAGGAGAAGGTACAGAGGTTCGATTAAGAAAGCATTTAACAAAGAGTAAAATGTTATGCAATTAAGGGAGTCTTGCCTATGGATGTGGAGGTAAAATCAGACAAAAATCAAACATATTTAAAGGACCATGAAGTCAAGGAGCTGATCAAAAAGAGCCAAGATGGCGATGGCGACGCAAGGGATATGATTGTGCAGAAGAATATGCGCCTTGTGTGGTCGGTCGTTCAACGATTTCTTAATCGTGGGTATGAACCGGATGATCTCTTTCAAATTGGCTGCATTGGTTTGTTAAAATCAGTGGATAAATTTGACCTCTCCTATGATGTGAAGTTTTCCACCTATGCGGTTCCGATGATCATTGGTGAAATCCAGCGGTTTATTCGTGATGACGGAACGGTTAAAGTCAGTCGCTCTCTAAAAGAATTGAGTAACAAAATCCGTAAAGCCAAGGATGAACTTTCGAAAAATCTCGGGAGAATCCCGACGATTAATGAACTGTCTGAGTTTTTAAATATTCCTTCCGAGGATATTATACTCGCTCAAGATGCGAACCGTTCGCCTTCCTCGATCCATGAGACTGTTTATGAAAATGATGGTGATCCGATCACTTTACTTGATCAGATCGATGATGGAAATGAAGGCAAGTGGTTTGACAAAATTGCTCTAAAGGAAGCGATTCGTGAGCTTGATGAACGGGAAAGATTAATCGTCTATTTAAGATACTATAAGGATCAAACCCAATCTGAAGTGGCAGAGCGCTTGGGGATCTCTCAAGTGCAAGTATCGCGCCTAGAAAAGAAAATATTGCAGCAAATGAAAGACCATATGGACGTCTAGTCCATATGGTCTTTTTACGTGTTTTTCTGAGTTCCCACTTTTTGGTGTTCATGAAGGAAATAGCTGTAACTCATACTATTTATACAAGGAAATCAATGTGTGGGATGTGATTGTAATGGAAGAAACCATTTATATTCGAATGCGACATCGGGTTCAAATTCGACCGCACGATACGGTTTACTTAAGAGATGTGGCGCAGATTATTGCCGATGAAAAAATATTGAAAAAGCTACAGGAATTAGCGATTTATCATGTAAATGAACAAGATTACAACATCATTATAATTGATGTGATCAAAGTGATCGAAAAAATTACAGCGGTTGTTGACAAATGTCAAGTTCAGACGGTTGGCCCGTCCCAAGCGATAGTGGAAGTCATCCGGAAGAAAAAAGGTGTCTCGATCCCTTTTTTTATTTTAATATGGTGCTTGCTTTTTTTCGGTGCTGCTCTTGCCATTATGTATTTTCATGAAGATGTGGCGATGCAGGCAACACAGCAGCGAATATATACAATTATTACTGGAAAAGTAGTGGATAAACCGTTATTGTTTCAAATTCCGTATTCGTTCGGTCTTGGTCTTGGAATGGTTCTTTTTTTTAATCATGTATTCCGCAAGCGTTTGAATGAAGAGCCTAGTCCCCTCGAAGTTGAAATGTTTAATTATCAACAAGATTTAGATCGCTATGTAAGCTTGACCGAAAATAAAGAAAGTATGAAGAGAATTGATGACGATTAAAATTGCGTTTATTATCTTTATCGGACTTGCAGGGGGGCTCGCAGTTGGCTCAGGTTTTGTTGCCTTTTTAACTGTGCTAGGGATCATCCCAAGACTTACGCAATTATCGAAAACAATGAAAATGATCATCGGCTACCAATGGGCCGTTGTTTTTGGTGCAGTAGTAGGAGGCTTTGTTAGTTTAAGGGATTGGACGTTTCATTTTTCTCCATACACGTTAATTCCTTTAGGTGCAGCAGGGGGGATTTTTGTGGGCATGATGGCTGCGGCGCTTACAGAAGTTCTAAATGTCTTTCCCATTTTAGCAAAACGAATTGGCTTAGAAGAAAAGATCGTTCTTTTAATGATGGCCTTTGTATTTGGTAAAATATTTGGCTCACTATATCAATGGCTTTATTTTGTTGGAGATTGATTCTGCGATGCCACAAACAAGTGCGATAATTTATCTTCACATGAAAGGAAAGGGTTTATGGGTGAACGAAAGCGCATCATAATCATTACAGACGGGGATGAATATGCCAGAAAAGCAGTTGAACATGTGGCAACAGAAATAGGAGGTCGCTGTATTTCAATGTCTCATGGGAATCCAACCGCTTTAACAGGTTCTGAAATTGTAGCTTTGATTAAGAAAGCTCCTTATGAACCAGTCCTTGTGATGTTTGATGATAGCGGTCTAGTTGGTGAAGGTTACGGAGAAAGTGCTTTGAAATTTGTGGCCAAGCATCCAGATATTGAAGTATTGGGTGTGTTGGCAGTAGCAGCAAAGACGCGGCAAGCAGAGTGGACAAGGATTGATGTTAGTGTTGACCGTTATGGAGAGTTGACCCCATATGGAGTCGATAAATATGGAGAGGCAGAACTGGAAATAGGAAGGTTAAATGGTGATACGGTTTACAGCTTAGACGAGCTCGATCTGCCTGTTGTCGTGGGGATTGGCGATATTGGGAAAATGGCAGGTAAGGATTCATATGAAATCGGTGCACCGATTACGAAGAAAGCGATTGAAATAATTTTAGAAAGGAGCGGATTTCATGAAAAGTAAAGGTCCTGTGGATGTGAAACCGATCCCTACTAGTCCTGAAGATGTAGAAAGCTATATGAAAGAAAGGATAGGTCTTGGTGAGAGCTTTGACTTAGGCGTTAGAAAAGTGAAGGTTCTCGGTAAAGAGGTTCAGTTTTATTACGTAAACGGTTTATGCGATACCGAATTTGTCATTTATATTTTAAAAGAACTTGTCGAGTTAAATGATAGAGAAAAGAAATCCGCAGATGTTTTTCATATTATTGAGAATCGCCTTCTTCATCAGTCGGTAGCTGTTGTGAAAACAATGGATGAATTAGTTGATCAGGTTCTTTCTGGCTTAATTATGATTGTAGTTGAAGGGGAAACGAGTGCATTTGCGGTAGATGTCCGCAATTATCCAGGAAGACAGCCGGAAGAACCAGCGACAGAGAAAGTCGTTAGAGGTTCGAGGGATGGATTTGTGGAGAATATTATTATGAATACAGGACTTACTCGCTTGAGAATAAGGGATGAACGATTAAGATTTGAAATTTTAAAAGTGGGAGAGCGCTCAAAAACGGATGTTGCGATTGCTTATGTAAAGGATGTCGCAAATAAGGATCTAATCGACATCATCAGAAAAGAATTGAACTCCATTGATGTCGATGGCCTAACAATGGCGGATAAAGCGATCGAAGAATATTTAGTGAAACAAGGCTATAATCCGTATCCTCTTGTAAGGTATACGGAAAGAGCAGATGTAGCGGCTACCCACTTATTAGAAGGTCATGTTCTCATTTATGTTGCGACATCTCCAAGCGTCATTATTACACCAACGACTTTTTTTCATCATCTGCAACATGCGGAAGAATATAGACAATCTCCGACGGCCGGTACTTTTATTAGATGGTGCCGATTTTTAGGGGTATTTGCTTCGTTATTTTTATTGCCTTTATGGCTAATCTTTGTTTTGGAACCATCTTTATTACCGGAACGGTTGGAATTTATTGGTCCGAATGAAGAATCGAATATTCCCATCATCCTGCAAATCTTCTTCTCGGAGCTAGGGTTGATGTTTTTGCGCTTAGCAGCTATCCATACTCCGACTCCGCTGGCAACAGCTATGGGGTTAATTGCCGCAGTATTGATAGGACAAATTGCTATTGATGTCGGCCTATTTGTGCCTGAAGTAATTTTATATGTAGCCGTATCAGCGATGGGAACCTTCTCCACTCCGAGTTATGAATTGAGTATGGCAAATAATATCGTAAAACTATTTTTATTAATATTGGTTTCAGCATTTAAAATTTCGGGATTTGTGATTGGAATGACTGCCTTCATCGTTTTCCTAGCAAGCATTCGCTCTTTAAGAAGCCCATATTTATGGCCGTTCATTCCTTTTAGTCCGAAAGCTTTTCTGCAAATCCTAATTCGGAGTTCAACTCCAGGATCAAAAATTAGGCCGAGCATTGTTCAGCCTCGTAATCGCCAGAAACAGGCATCAAACCAATAAGAATGGTATTTGTTAATCCCTAGTATAGAGATTGAAATTGATGTTTCCTCTTTTATATGGTAAAGTAATTTTTATTCATAATGAATCGAGTTCACAATATTAAAAAAAGACTAAATTTCTAGCTCTAGAATGAGGGGATACAAATGTTTTTACATGGAACTTCTAAAGTAAATGATAATGGTCATTTAGAAATAGGCGGAATTGACACAGTTGATATTATCAGTGAGTTTGGTACTCCTGTATATGTATATGATGTAGCTCTTATAAGAGAAAGAGCTCGTGGTTTTAGAGAAACCTTTGAAAAATTAGGGGTTAATTCTCAGGTTGCTTATGCAAGTAAAGCTTTTTCTACAATTGCTATGATCCAATTAGCTGAGCAAGAAGGACTCTCTCTTGATGTTGTTTCCGGTGGGGAGCTTTATACAGCTCTCTGTGCCAAATTTCCTGTTAAAAGAATTCACTTTCATGGAAATAATAAGAGCCGTGAAGAATTATTAATGGCACTTGAGCATGAAATTGGCTGTATTGTCGTTGATAATTTTTATGAATTGAATTTATTGGACGAATTATGCAAGGAGAAGCAGGTAAAGATGGATATTCTTCTTCGTGTTACTCCAGGTATTGAGGCTCATACCCATGACTATATTTTAACAGGGCAGGAAGATTCGAAGTTTGGTTTTGATTTACAAAATGGGCAAGCAGATACAGCTGTTAAAAAAGCACTTGATTCAGAAAATCTCAATTTATTGGGAATACATTGTCATATTGGTTCACAAATTTTCGAAACAACTGGTTTCATATTAGCTGCTCGAAAAATCTTTGCAAAATTACATGAATGGTCCGATACCTATCGTTTTGAATCTGAAGTATTAAATTTAGGCGGAGGTTTTGGGATTCGTTATACGCAGGAAGATGCTCCAATCCCAGCAGCACAGTATGTGGAGGAAATCATAGTAGAAGTGAAGAAGCAAGCACAGGCTTTTAATATGAAAGTTCCTGAAATTTGGATTGAACCGGGTCGTTCATTAGTTGGAGATGCAGGGACAACCCTTTATCAAATTGGTTCACGGAAAGAAGTGCCTAATGTTCGTAATTATTTGGCCGTTGACGGGGGAATGAGTGATAATATTCGCCCTGCATTATATGAAGCAAAGTACGAGGCGATTTTAGCGAATCGTCCGCTAGATCAAGTAGAAGAGACGGTTTCAATTGCTGGGAAATGCTGTGAATCAGGGGACATGTTAATTTGGGATTTACCTTTGCCAAAGGCTGGACAAAACGATATTTTAGCAGTATTTTGTACAGGAGCTTATGGTTATTCGATGGCGAATAATTATAATCGAATTCCAAGGCCTCCAGTTGTATTTGTTGAGGATGGTCGAGCACAGTTAGTTGTGAGAAGAGAGACCTTTGATGATATTGTCCATTTAGATGTACCGCTAATGGAACAAATAAAAAAATAAGCTCCTAAAAGCTTGGCTGTAAATAAAACTTGATTTGATCGAGTTTGCTTACAGCCTTTCTCTTTTTAACTCAAATCCATTTGAAAGATGTGATTGCTATTGTGGTAGTGATAAAATTTCATCTTGATCCTGTACTTAAACATGAATGAGCTAAAGAAGAGTTGACATAGGGATATAGGATACGGCCGAGAGCTTCCTCCAAGTGGAGCATACGAAGAATGATGTGGGCCACAAATGAGTATATTGATGTAGATATTAAAACGGCCTAGAACTCTAGGCCGATTAAAGTATTTGGATTATTCTTCTATCTACTGACGATAAGGGGAGCTTTTTAATTTCCGCCGCCAAAGAAGCTTTTAATAGCATCAATAAGGCTGACAAAAAAGCGTTTTAAACTGTCAAGAAATCCTTGACCTTCCTCACTTTCGAGGAACTTTGAGATTTTGTCCTTTGCTTGGTTGAGTTGTTCCCCAACTTGATTCCAGTCAATATCTAAATTTTTGAGTTTATTAAATAGAGCCATTAAGCTGGAAATTTCCTCTTCCGTTAATGTAATTCCAAGCTCATTGGCAGCTTGTTCAATGATGGCGCGTAAATCTGCATCTGTTTCGGGTGCATTTTTAGCGATTTCTTCTTTTATTTTTGCGATTAAGGCAGCGGCGTTCTCTTGACCAACAGATTCGCCAAGCTCAGCTGTTTCCACCATTTCTTCATTGGCAGCTTGCTTTACTTCTTCAGGGATTGTTGTATCCGCTGAAATTTCATAAGCTTTAATAATTCCAGTTAAAGCAGCAGTGCCGGAAACAGATGAAGGTGCTGTAATGTAAATGCTGGCATCTTTTACCCCAGCCGTAATGAGTGCGTTAATATACATTTCATCTGTAACCCAGTTAATATTTTTTGTTTTAACTTCTAAACCAGAGCCTTCTTTTCCAACTGTTATGGCCGATGAAGATATTGCCTTTGTACCAATTAACGATTTAGCAATGTAATTTCCAAGGTATTGATGCTCTTCAGAATTGGATACATAAATAATTTGTACATCATCAGGGGCTTCCATCTCAGCCAGTAAAAGATTTTTCTGTTGCTCGGTAAGGTTTTCTCCGAGCGTAACAATCATATCTCCTTCTACCATATCAGCAAAGCCTTGGATTGGTAGAAGCAAGAAAGCACAGAGAAGGGCTATCGCAATTTTTAGTTTCTTTAGCATGAAGTTTCCTCCTAATTAAAAAATCCTTTTATTTTTCACAGAGCTTCTTCGAACTGATAGACGAATGAAAGTTCAAGAAAGTTTCAATTTTATCGGTAAACGAAGAAGCTTCTACTACTATCAATATGTGCAAATATAAGCTGTTTGATAAGATATTTATAATATATGAAAGCCCGTTTAGCCTTATATTGATTTGATGCAACAAAAAATGGTTCTATATGGAATAAATCTATTATAGACTACCTATAAATAGATGCAAACTTTTCTCTCATGATAATTGAAGGATTGAAGAAATTCTATAAATCTTGTATGATAGTAACGATTAATGTAATGCTTCGCGATGTGTCTGCTGTCTTTTCCCATAAGAACCAAAATCTCTAAAACATCATACACTACATAAGGAAAAGAACTAAATGTAGATGAAAAATGAAAAGGGAGTTTAGTGAGCTAATCGTTTAAAATGAGGGAAAAATGGAAAAAATAGGTGTAGATGTTTATTCCATTAATGAGGGATCTAAATGTTAATTCGTTATAAAAAAGGTTTTGAAAAAATTGCCATGGGTTTGTTGTCGTTCATGCCAAATGAAAAAGATTTAAAGAAATTACAAAACACCATGAAGCAATATGAAGCTTCAGATAATTGGCAGCTTTTTCTCTGGAAAGATGAGGATGTCATTGGTCTAATTGGAGTTTCAATTACTGATGATGTGCACGTTGAAATACAACATATATCTGTAAATCCTTCCCATCGCCACCAAGGAATCGGAAAAAGCATGGTTAGAGCGTTAAAAAATCTCTTTCCTGATAAGGAATTAACTGCGAATGAGGAAACGGCTAAATTTATTGATAAATGTGATGTAGTCGAAGAAATGAAAGAAGACAGTGAATAATTATTCGCTGCCTTTTTTTTGTCTTAATTTAATTGCTTGTGCCCTTTCAATCATGACTTCACTTCGATCCCGAAGTAAATGGCGATGAACAATTTCATCGTTTGAAAGATCGCTTTTTTCACACCAGTTAAACCCTTTTTGCTGACAAGCTCTTTTACATGCTTCAATAAGTGAAGAATCTTTTATAGGTAATCTCATACTTACGTATTCTTTCCGTTCCTGAATATGCGTAAGTCGTGCTTTTAACATTATTAATAATTCTTCTTTGGACAATCCAAGTGAATCAAGATTATGCTGTTCGATAATTTTGAGCGACTTTTTCAGGGTCCGAGCTGCACCGCTAAAATTTCCTCTACGATGGTGATAATTCGAAACGGCAAGAAGAATCAACCCAACTAGAACAGAGTTTTTATTGTTTTTATCAACCTTTTTCCAATATTCCTCTAATATTTCATGACATTCAAAATAATCACGATCACCGTGAAAATGAACTAAGAACTCGATATACTCTTGCGGATACATCCGTTTCCTCCTAATCTCTTTTCCCTAAGTTTACCGCAGATTGAAATCGTGGTCGACCAAAAGCTATGTAATAAATATACCCAGAATAGCTCTGGGTATATTGCAAAAAAGTCTGTTAAGTGTATAGTTAATTAGAACCAAGCGGCACCAACAATAATGAGCAGAATGAACAACACCACAATTAAGGCAAAGCCTGAACCAAATCCATGTCCTGAAGACATATAAATCCCCTCCTACTTGTTTATCTTTTTAATACAGTAATAGCGTATGTTGGTGTGTATCGATCTGTTTGGGCTATTTTCCTAATGGAATGGTTTTAAAGGGTGGAAGTTAGTGGAAACCCCGCGCTATTGCTAAAATTTTATTGGATATCCTTCGTGAATCCTCTATACTAATAATAGTATTTATACATTCGAGTTAATTATATAATGTATTAAGGATAGCACCTGAGGCTATAGAGAAAAGCTCCTGTACTTCGTGATCGGGCTTTTGCCATTTTTTTAACTTGAGTAAACAATGCTGTTATAATTATGAAATCTAATAATAAAAAAGCTTTGGTGGAAAAATATGGAGCACTATAATGTAAAGATTGATGCGTTTGAAGGACCACTTGATTTACTTCTTCATTTAATCAATCGACTTGAAATTGATATTTATGATATACCTGTTTCTGAAATTACAGAGCAGTACCTGTTTTATATACATACGATGAAAGAACTTCAGCTTGATGTGGCGAGTGAATATTTAGTAATGGCGGCAACTCTTTTAGCGATTAAAAGTAAGATGCTGCTACCAAAGCATGAAGAATCTTTAGAGGATGAGTTCGAGTTTGAATATGAAGAGGATCCGAGAGATGAATTAGTTGAACGCTTAATTGAATATCGCAAATATAAAGAAGCCGCATCAGATTTAAAGAGCCTTGAATTAGAGAGAGGTTTAATGTTCACAAAGCCTCCAAGTGATTTAGCTGATTTTTCTACTGAAGTAAGTCCAGAGAGAAGAGATTTGGATGTCTCTCTTTATGATATGCTTGGAGCACTTCAAAAGCTTTTAAGAAGAAAAAAACTGCAGAGACCATTGCCAACGAAAATTTCACGCCAAGAAATTCCGATCGAGCAAAGAATGGATGAAATTTTAAGAGATTTGCAGCTTAATAAGGGAAGAAGGAGTTTCTTTGACCTGTTTCCTAGACGAGAGAAAGATCATATCGTCATTACCTTTTTGGCTGTATTAGAATTAATGAAGCGAAGAGAAATCATTGTTGAACAAGAAGGGAATTTCTCAGAAATTTTTGTGATGGGGAAGGAGTAACATTTTTGGAAGTTGTAAATTGGAAAGGAATCGTTGAAAGCCTTCTTTTCGCAGCTGGGGATGAAGGCTTGTCGATCAAACAGATTTCACAAGTATTAGAAATAGAAGAAGTATATGCAGGGGAGATTCTTCTGCAGCTTACAGAGGATTATGAAGCTGATCAAAACCGTGGTATAACAGTCGTGCAATTTGCTGGTCATTATCAGTTAGCAACAAAAAAAGAGAATTCTTCCTATTTAAAGAAGCTCGTCGAGTCGCCAACAACGAGTACTTTATCTCAAGCTGCTCTTGAAACACTGGCAATTATAGCCTACAAACAGCCAATTACACGGGCGGAGATTGAGGAAATAAGAGGAGTGAAGACGGAGAGACCGATTCATACATTGGTAGGAAAAGCTTTAATTAAGGAAGTGGGCCGAGCTGAAGGAACAGGTCGGGCTATTCTTTATGGGACGACGAAAGAATTTCTAGATTATTTTGGATTGAGAAGTATTGAGGAGCTCCCGCCTCTTCCAGAGAAAGTAGATGAAGAATATATTCAAGAGGAAGCGGATTTGTTTTTTGAAAAATTCCAGGAGACCCTTGATACTTGATTTTCTGACACAGACTAAAGAGAATATGATAGAATAAAAGAAGAATTTGCTTTAAGATGATGAATGACATAACAAAATAATGAACACGATCATCAAGCGTTAATAATTTTTAAAGAACAGAGGATGGTTACATGTTTATTACGGAATGTAAAGGGTATGAATTAGAAAAAACAAAATCAAATACTTCAGAGGATTTTTTTAATAAAAGTGAAGTTATATTTAAAGATGCAGGGATCGAGAAAACTTTCCAAGTTTTGTATGTACGATATTTTGATGAGTTTATTTCGGAATTTACACCATATCAAAGCGAACCTATTTTCGAAGCAGGAAGCAGGTCTGTTCAATTTAAAGATATTGTCGCATTAGCTTGTCTGATTAAAAATCCAGAATTTCGTAATCGTAAGCGGGTTTACATGAATTCGAAGACTGAATTCTCATCATTATTTAAAGAGCTGGATTTTGGAAAATTAACCTCCATTTTTACAGAATTAGAAAATGGGAAAGGTTTTGAACTCCGCTCTCCAGTGGAATTTATTGTCCAACCTTAGTAAACAAGTGTTATCACTAATAAGCATTTTCTTTATTTTTCTTCCGTGAAGACAACGAAAGCTGTCTAATTTATTCATAGGGGTGTATGAATTGGCAAATACAATGGTCAAATCACAACTTGAGGATGTAAGAGATTTTCTAGTAACGACAGTTAATACGCTCGAGGATTTTTTAAATCAAACTACCTTGAATTCTCTATTGGAGGAGGAACAGGGGAGTGAGGCGTACTATAAAACAATTTTGTCTAATGTTCGTAAACTTTTAGTTTACTGTGAAGAAGGATTGGAAGCTTGTGTAGTTATCCTGCAAACGGATACTTTCCCCAAAGGTGCCGCAGAAAAAACACTTTACCGCATATATCATCAATGTGTAGAGGAGTTTTTTCAACCGAAAAGTGATGCGTGGTTTGAAGATAGTCGTGCAGCATACACTGGCCACAATTCGATTAAGTTTCAAGAAAAAGTTCCAGAAACGGTTGTTAATCTATTAAAAGGATTAGAGGGAAGTTTCCAAAGTATACGAGAAGAACTCGAATATTATGAAACGGACTACCGTACGAAAATGATTCAATCTAAATAAATAATCCGCTTCTCCAAAAAAGCTGGATCAAATGTTGATAAAACATATTGATCCAGCTTTTTTTAGTGCTTACATCTATCGCAATCAGGTTTTGCTTCTGCTCCCTTCTCTCCGCCAAGTCAAGGGGGTGTATTGCATAGTGGGGAAATACATCTCGTTAAGTACAACCCGAGTTTAATGGCACAAAAGAACCCAGTGATTTTATTTTATCAAGTTTTTTATTTAGTTACGGATTGTTTAATTATAATTTCTATGCTTTATTTACGAGGCCCTTCTTTTGTGTTTGGTTACCGATTATAATTTTAATTCACACAAAAAATCGCCTAATCATACGATATGAAAGAATATGCAATCGTTCTGAAGTGTATTGATATAGTAACGAAATGAGGGTGAACAATGGGGAGATTTGAAGAGTATGTCAAAGAGGTTATGGAATGGAACGAGGAAATGAAGAAATTTATGGAAACTGAGCAAATTGATCGAGAGGATGAAATGTGGACAAAGCTGGATGATTTGGCAGAAGTGATGGAGTGTATGCAGCAACCTGGACAATTAACGAGTGAGCAATTGCTGACACTTCAATCGAGGGTTGAGGAACTCCATGATGATATGGAGGATTATTTTATTAAGCGGCAAGCACTCGGTACGATTTACATGAATGAGCCTTTTGTGGAAGCTGGAAAACATGAATTGCCTCCTTTGCCTTACGCGTACGATGCCCTTGAACCAGTTATTTCAGAAGAAATTATGAGGCTACACCATACCAAACATCATAAATCCTATGTTGACGGTTTGAATAGAGCGGAGAAGAAATTAGAAGAGGCGAGGAAAAAGGGAGATTTTTCACTTGTTAAACATTGGTCAAGGGAACTAGCTTTCCATGGTTCCGGTCATAACTTGCACACGATATTTTGGAATAATATGAGTCCTAATGGTGGAGGAAGACCTTCGGGTAAGTTGCTAAAAGAAATAGAGAGATATTTTGGGAGTTTTGAAGCCTTTAAGAAGCATTTTACTGAAGCGGCGAAAGCGGTTGAAGGAGTTGGTTGGGCCCTTCTCGTATGGTCACCAAGGGCTAGGCATCTTGAAATCCTCCAATCAGAGCGGCATATGCTGTTAACTCAGTGGGACACGATTCCTTTATTGGTATTAGATGTTTGGGAGCATGCTTACTATTTACAATATAAAAATGAGCGTGGCGATTATGTCAATAACTGGTGGGAGATTGTCAACTGGAATGATGTTGAGCAGCGATTTTTAAAAGCAAGGCAATTAACGTGGAAACCATATTAATAATGGCTCACAACCTTAAATATTCATAAATAAAACGAAGGCTCTAAAGAAGGATCTTTGCGTTTGTGCTACGCCTATAAAAACGCAAAAATTTAAGATAAGAGCCTTAAAATTTTTTTCTCATGTAGTTTTTAGTCATATCACATCTTGTCCCGCATAAACTTGTACAAACAAATAGTGCGAGGTCATGCATAATGAACATGAAGTGGAAGCTTATTATCTTTATTTTGATTTTTTCGCTCTTACTGACAAATATACCTCAGACGGCAGAAGCTTCTGTTTCGGTCAGTGCTAGAAATGCGATCTTAATGGAGCAGGAATCCGGTAGAGTCTTATTTGAAAAAAGCGCTCATGAAAAGCGTAGAATTGCTAGCATTACGAAGATTATGACAGCCATTTTAGCGATAGAATCTGGAAAGCTTGAGGATATGGTAACGATCAGTGATAGGGCAGAAGGAACCGAAGGCTCTTCTTTGTTTTTGAAAAAAAATGAAAAGGTTAAGTTGGAAGATTTGGTATATGGATTAATGCTTCGATCAGGTAATGATGCGGCAGTTGCTATCGCTGAGCATGTAGGAGGTAGCCTAGAAGGCTTTGTTTTTTTAATGAACGAAAAAGCAAGGGAGATTGGGATGGCAAACTCGCATTTTGCCAATCCTCATGGGCTGGATGATTCTGATAGCCACTATTCAACTGCATATGATATGGCGATTTTAACAAGATATGCGATGGAAAATGATACATACAAAAAAATATCTGGAACTGAAGTACATCGTGCCCCAAATCCTACCGAAAAATGGGACAGAGTTTGGCGTAATAAAAATCGCTTACTAACTGGTCTTTACGATTACTCAACCGGTGGAAAAACCGGCTATACGAAATTGGCGAAGAGAACTTTAGTTAGCACCGCTATGAAGGATGATATGAGTTTAATCGCTGTGACATTGAATGGACCAGATGATTGGAATGACCATATTGGCATGTTTGAGATGGCCTTTAAAAATTATGAAATGGTGAAAGTGATTGAAGCAGGAATAATCGAAGAAATTGATGATGATTTTTACAAAGAAAAGATTTATTTTGAACATGATTATCGTTATCCAGTGACATCAGAAGAAAAGGAAAAATTTCAAGTCGACATGAAGTTGCAAACGCCAAAAAGAGAATGGGAGGAAATGAGGGGTATCCCAACTGTAGTAGGGAAAGCAACCATAACTTTTGATAATAAATTGATCAAAGAGCTTCCTATTTATTATGCGATTGCAGATACTGAACAGCCCTCATTATTCGAACGATTCAAAAGCTTATTTACTGCTATGATCGGTGTGAACCACAATGGTTAATTTAATTTGGGTTTTTATGACAGTTTTCGGAGTGGTCTTCGCCATTTTTAATGGCACTATGAATGAGGTCAATGAAGCGGTATTTTCAGGGGCAAAAGAAGCGGTAACCTTGTGCATTGGATTAATAAGTATTTTAGTATTTTGGTTAGGAATGATGAGAATTGCTGAAGATGCAGGGATGCTAAAAATATTGGCAAAGCTTTTTCGCCCTCTTGTTAAAAGGCTTTTTCCAGAGATTCCAAATGATCACCCTGCTATGGGCTATATCCTTTCTAATATGATGGCTAATATGTTTGGATTAGGGAATGCAGCCACTCCGCTGGGGATTAAAGCAATGGAAGAAATGCGCCAATTAAACGGTGGATCAAATGAAGCAAGCCGTTCAATGATTACTTTCTTAGCAATTAATACATCGAGTCTTACATTGATCCCGACTACGGTAATTGCGATCCGAATGAATTATAATTCAGCAAATCCAACAGATATTGTAGGGACAACCCTCATTGCCACCCTTTGTTCAACGATAGGGGCAATATTGATTGATCGGTTCTTTTACTATCGAAGAAGTCGTAAAGGATGAATGATATATGGGTATTGTATCTGTAATTTCCTTATGGTTTATTCCAGTTTTAATCGCATTTATATTAATGTATGGAACCTTCAAACGGGTGCCAACATATGAGAGCTTTGTCGAAGGTGGAAAGGAAGGAGTCAAAATTGCTGTCTCTATCATTCCTTTTCTCGTAGGGATGTTAGTGGCAATCTCAGTGTTTAGAGCATCCGGAGCTTTAGATTTCCTAATGGGCTTTATACGACCAGGGCTTGAAGCGTTAGGTATTCCTGCAGATATTGCACCATTAGCAATTATCCGCCCGATTTCAGGGACGGCTGCTCTTGGTATGACAAGTGATATTATGGCAACTCATGGCCCAGACTCATTTATCGGGCGACTTGCAGCAACCATTCAAGGAAGTACAGATACGACATTTTATGTGTTAACTGTATATTTTGGAGCAGTGGGAATTAAAAAAATGGGTGATGCTCTAAAGGTCGGGTTATTGGCTGACTTCGTTGGCATTATTGCAGCTATCGTTGTTGTCACGGTAGTGTTTGGAGGATAAAAGATGAGCGATTTAAAAAAATAGCTTTTAATAAAAATAGTAGGAAGCACAGAGAAGTGCTTTTACAACCATACTCAAGTTTCGATGCTAGAACAGTTGAATAAGCTTCAATCCAAAAAAGTAAGTGAAGAAAAATGAACCATTTTTCTTCACTTACTTTTTTACTTTATCGTTATATTTAGAGGAATTTAAAACTTCACTCATCTTCTGCCATTGGCGCCCATTCAAAAAACAGTTGGCAACTCAGTTATGCCTATTTAGACGTCTCTTTTCAAGAAAATCTCGCCCTTATCTTAATAAGGTTTACTTTGAAAATAACGTGACTTATGTCATAATTCAGAAGGAAGAAGAAATGATAGACAACAACTAATTGAGGTGGCGGAAATGGAAAGATTACAGAAAGTCATAGCCCACGCTGGTTTTGCTTCGCGGAGAAAAGCGGAACAGCTCATAATAGATGGACAGGTGAAAGTAAATGGAAAAGTAGTGAAAGAATTAGGGGTTAAAGTATCTTCGACAGATAAGGTTGAGGTAAACGGAATCCCGGTAGAAAGAGAGGAGCCAATATACTTTTTGTTTTATAAACCACGAGGTGTCATCTCAAGTGTTAAAGATGATAAAGGTCGAAAGGTTGTCACCGATTTCTTACCGGACATTAAGCAAAGAGTGTACCCTATTGGGCGATTAGATTATGATACGACGGGGCTCCTTTTATTAACGAATGATGGAGAATTTGCGAACTTGCTTATGCATCCTAAAAATGAAATTGAAAAAGTATATGTTGCAAAAATAAAAGGCATTCCAGCACGAGAAAAAGTGAGAAGTCTAGAAAGAGGAGTGCAGCTAGAGGACGGGAAGACAGCTCCAGCTAAGGCGAAGGTTATTAGTATTGATAAGAAAAAACAAACCTCGATTGTAGAATTAACCATACATGAAGGAAGAAACCGTCAAGTGAGAAGGATGTTCGAAGCGATTGGGCACCCTGTTATGAAATTGAAACGGGAAAGATATGGCTTTTTAACATTACAGGGATTAAGTGTAGGAGATATGAGAGAATTGACTCCGCATGAGGTGAAACAACTAAGAACCTTATCAACAGCTACGGAAAAATAGGTTTTCTCTAGCATATTTTCAAAATAAAAGGTGTGAATAATTTCACTTATGACAAGGAAAAATTCATAGAAGTGTCACACATATTGGCAAAGATAACACGGTCAATATGTTGAAAAATGTTATAATTATTTCAACTTGTGTTCATTTAGCTTGTTACTCGGAGGGGAGAATACATATGAAAAAGCAGCGTTTATTGATTCGAACCGTGATATTGCTAGTTTTAGGAGCTGCTGTCGTCTATACTCTGTATGCTAATTTTACGAAAGATGATATTCAGAAAGTAGCAGTAGGCAAGAAGGCACCAGATTTCGTCTTAACTGATATGAATGGGGAACAACATCGCTTATCCGATTATGAAGGTAAAGGAGTTCTCTTAAACTTTTGGGCTACATGGTGTAAGCCTTGTGAAAGAGAAATGCCTTATATGGATAAACAGTATCAGGAAAACCAGGAAGAGGATGTACAAATTTTAGCTGTAAATATCGGTGAATCAAATGTAGTCGTTAATGAGTTTATAAAAAAGCATGATTTAACATTTCCAATTTTAAATGACAAAAAGCAAGAGGTACAAACCGTTTATGGAATCGGTAATTTACCCATTACGTTCCTTATTGGTCCGGATGGAAACGTCGTCAATGTCCATGAAGGTGAGATTATTAACGAACAAGTCGTTATAGATATGATCAAAGAGATAAAACCATAGGGTACGAGGAGTTTTTAAAATGAAGGAAGTTAAATGTGAGTGTGGCCATGTTAATCCACACGGTACAGTGCTTTGTGAATCATGTGGATTAACATTAATTGAAGAGAAAGCACAGGGAAAGCTTCACGATATGCGGTATGAGGGAAGTGCACGTCGTTCTCAAACTTACAATAAAACCATTGTCGATAAAATTTGGAATTTCTTCTCTTCTGTTAAAGTAGGAGTATGGTTAATTGTTATTACGCTAGTTGCATCGGCATTAGGTACGATATTTCCTCAGGAAATGTATATTCCTACGATCATGACTGCAGCTGAATATTATGAGGACCAGTATGGCTGGCTTGGCAAGCTTTATTATGATCTTGGTTTTCATAATTTATACAGTTCATGGTGGTACTTAGTTTTAATCGCTTCAATCGGTGTTTCCCTTGTTATTTGTAGCATTGATCGAGCTATTCCACTGTATCGAGCACTAAACAAGCAAAGAGTAACACGTCATGAAAGCTTTTTAAAACGTCAACGCTTGTTTACGACCTCTGCTTCTGAGAACATAGACGCTTCTTTCGAAAAGGCAAAAGAAAATTTAGCAATGAAGCGCTATAAAATACGTGAAGAAGACGGAAATATTTTAGCGGAAAAAGGTCGTTTCTCCCGTTGGGGTCCGTATGTCAACCATTGTGGCTTAATTATTTTTCTTTTAGGTGGAATACTGCGCTTCGTTCCTGGCATGTACATTGATGATATGCTTTGGATTAGAGAAGGAGAAACGAAAGTAATCCCTGAAACAAACGGGGAGTATTATCTAGAAAATAAAGAATTTACACTAGAAGTGTATGATAAGGATAAAGACAACGAAGCTTTTAGTGAAGCAATTGAAAATGCCGGAATGGTTCCGAAAAATTTCCAATCGGATGTCATTCTTTATAAAAAGGCAGATGATTCTCTTCCAGGTGAAGAAGCAAAATTAGAACAAATTAAAGAATTCAATATTCGGGTGAATGAGCCTTTGAAATTTGATGGCTATGCTCTCTATCAAACAGAGTATAGGTTAGGTGAGTTATCGACAATGTCCTTCACGATGATGAACAAAAAAAGCAAGGAGGAATTTGGAGAGCTTACTATTGAACTAAATGATCCACAAACAAAATATGACCTGGGTGATGGATACTCGGTGGAAGTAATGAGCTATTTCCCCGACTTTGAATTTAACGAAAGCGGAGAACCGACTACGAAATCACGTATCCCAAATAATCCGGCCTTCGTATTTAAAATGTTCTCGCCAGAAAAGCCAGAAGGTGAAATTAGCTTTGTAGCTATTCAACAAAACCTTGAGCCTTTCGGTGATAACGAATACCAGCTTCGCTTCTCAGGAATTGAAACAAATGATGTTACGGGGTTAACGGTCCGAAAGGATTTAACACTCTGGTTATTCGCTCTCGGCGGTTTTATCTTTATGATTGGAGTTGCCCAAGGCTCATATTGGAATCATCGACGAATTTGGTTAAGAAGAAAAGATGACGAAATTTGGGTAGCTGCTCATACCAATAAAAATTGGCATGGACTCAAGCGTGAAATTAGTACAATATTGGAGGGGACAGGGATAGAGGAACCGTTGGATCAGCTTCAAGAGAATGAAAACCAAGATTCCGAGAAAAAAAATAGTAATCATGAGTAGTGAAATATGCAGATAAGTAAGGAGGAAGTAGGTTGGCTAGTTTAAGTTCAAACCTTTTATTAATAGCATTTATTTTATACTTAGTGGCCATTCCTTTTTTTGGAGGAGCGATTAGGCAGAAAAAAGGATTGGATGAAGAAAAGAAGTCTTTTGATAAGTGGGCCAAAATTGGAATTGTTATTACCATTATTGGCTTCATAGCGCAATTAGGCTTCTTCATTACGAGATGGATTGTAGCGGGACATGCTCCATTAAGCAATCTGTTCGAATATACGACGTTTTTTGGAATGTGTTTAGTTGCTTCATTTATTTTAATATACTTTATTTATAAAACATCGATTCTAGGAATGTTTGTTTTGCCGATTGCGCTATTAATCATTGCATATGCAAGCATGTTCCCAAGAGAAATCTCACCTTTAATACCAGCATTACAGAGTCATTGGCTCCAAATCCATGTTTCAACTGTTGCATTGGGAGAAGCAATACTCGCAGTAAGCTTTGGCGCTGCACTCATTTATTTAGTTAAAGCCATTGATCATACAAAACGTAGCAAAAGTACTTTCTGGCTAGAAGTGATTATGTATTCAATTGTATCGGTTGTTGCATTTATTGCCGTTACGTCTACTTTTGCTATTACGGATTACAAGGCTTCCTACAGCTATATCGATAAAAATGGATATGAAGCAGAAATGGATTATACAATTCCAGCAGTTATTGGTCCAAACGAATGGAAGGTAATAGAAGATGGAACATTTGAGCCATGGGTTCAAGTGCCAGGTATTATAAATGCCAAAAAATTAAATACTGTAGTTTGGTCATTAGTGGTAGGGTTGGGCTTATACTTTTTAATTAGACTGATTCTCAGAAAAAGAATTGGTGCTGCCCTGCAGCCATTAACGAAGAACATTAAACTCGATTTAGTTGATGAAATTAGTTATCGTTCAGTCTTGATTGGCTTTCCGGTCTTTACTTTAGGCGGTCTAGTATTTGCAATGATTTGGGCGCAAATCGCTTGGACTCGTTTCTGGGGTTGGGATCCAAAAGAGGTCTGGGCATTGATTACATGGCTTTTCTATGCCGCTTTCCTACATCTTCGCTTAGCTAAAGGCTGGCATGGTGAGAAATCGGCATGGCTAGCTGTTATTGGTTTTGCGATCATCATGTTTAATTTAATCGCCGTTAACTTAGTTATTGCTGGGCTACACTCCTATGCTGGTTAAGAAATAAGGTTATTAGAAATTTATATATTGCCTTCACTTTTTGTGGAGGCATTTTTCAAAATAGGATGTGAGCGTTTTTAACCTAGACACTGCTGATGTTTCAACGTGTTTACATTAGTGTCTAACTTTTAGTCAATCGTTTATAATGAAGTATAAGCACGTAATACTTTTTAGAACTTATGATGGAAGTATTGAAAATGGATATGATAGGGGGAGCGATTATGGATAAAGAAGTAAAAATTTTGGTTGTCGATGATGAAGAAAGAATTAGACGTCTTTTAAAAATGTACTTAGAAAGAGAAGATTATTTAATTGATGAAGCTGAAGACGGCAATGAGGCATTAGCAAAAGCGATTGCCAATGATTATGATGTGATTTTGCTCGATTTAATGATGCCTGGAAAAGATGGGATTGAGGTATGTCGAGAATTAAGAGAAAAGAAAGCGACTCCAGTTATTATGCTTACTGCTAAAGGAGAAGAAGTGAATCGTGTCCAAGGGTTTGAAGTGGGTACAGATGATTATATTGTAAAACCATTCAGTCCTCGTGAGGTTGTACTCCGCGTGAAAGCTTTGCTAAGAAGATCTTCAAGTACGTCGTATTTACAAACGGAAACAACCACAAAAGATGTCATTGTTTTTCCTAGTCTGACGATTGATAATGACGCTCATCGAGTTTTGGCAGAAGGCAAAGAAGTTAGTTTAACACCGAAGGAATATGAACTTCTTTATTTTTTAGCAAAGTCTCCAGATAAAGTATTTGATCGGGAACAGCTCTTAAAAGAAGTTTGGCATTATGAATTCTTTGGAGATTTGAGAACGGTTGATACGCATGTTAAACGTTTACGTGAAAAGCTGAATAAAGTCTCAGAGGATGCTGCCAGTATGATTGTAACAGTATGGGGTGTAGGTTATAAGTTTGAGGTTGTCAATGAATGATGTTTTGGCGCAGTGTAGTTGGTAAGCTCTGGTTTACCATTCTTTTTCTTGTTATATTTGTCCTGTTTATTTTAACAGTGATGCTGCTGGAATTCTTTGAAAATTATCATATCAATGAGACGGAGAGTAATCTTCAGAAAACAGCTACACGTATTTCGCACTTTTTGGAAGAACAGGATGAAAGTATCGGCCTTCAGTTGGCTTGGGAACTTCTCGATGATAAGACAGAGGCGATGATTATTTTTGATGAACAAGAGTATTTTTCTTCGCCCACAATGGATGAGAACTTTGGATTACCTGTAACTTACTTTTTAACAGATCCTGAATTAATGCATGTTTTTACTGAGAACAAAACAGTTAAAAAAATGGCCAATTTTCCAATGGCAAATGATGATGAGGATTCGCGCTTATTAATCATCGGTACACCGATCGACATGGTAGGAAAAGAACAGGGTGCAGTTTTTATCATGCAATCGTTAACGGTGATGGAGGAGACATCCAATTCAACGAAGAAGTTTATTTTACTTGCTGCTGGAGTAGCCATTATTTTGACGACTATTTTTGCATTTTTCTTAGCGACAAGAATTAATGCTCCTCTGCGTAAAATGAAAGAGGCAGCCTTTGAAATTGCAAGAGGAAAGTTCGATACAAAGGTACCGATCTTAACAAATGATGAAATCGGGGAGTTGGCGACCGCATTTAACCAAATGGGGAGACAGTTAAAGTTTAATCTTAACGCCCTCAGTCAAGAGAAGGAGCAGCTATCCAGCATTCTTAGCAGTATGGTCGATGGAGTTATAACATTTAATCGTGACGGTACGATTTTGATTACGAATCCTCCTGCTGAAAGATTTTTACAGGACTGGTATTTTGAGCAGGATGGGAAATCAAGAAGTGCGGAAGAAGTTCCTTATGAAGTAATGGAGCTTTTCAAGCTTGCGGTAAACACAGAACAAGAGCAAGTCGGTGAAATCTCTGTTCAAGGAAGATTCTGGGTCATTATTGTAAGTCCTTTATATAATAATACCTTTATTCGTGGTGCTGTCGCAGTTGTTCGCGATATGACCGAGGAACGTCAACTTGACAAGCTGCGACAAGATTTTATTGCCAACGTCTCACATGAATTAAGAACGCCGATTTCGATGATGCAAGGCTATAGTGAAGCGATTGTAGATGGAATTGCCGAATCAGAAGAGGAAAAGATGGAAATGGCAAGGGTAATTTATGATGAATCGCTAAGAATGGGCCGCCTTGTAAATGAATTATTGGACCTTGCTCGTATGGAAGCAGGACATATCCAGCTTGATATTAGTTTAATAGAAGTGAAATCATATTTGGAAAGAATTATTCGAAAATTCCAAGGGTTGGCAAAGGAAAAGGGAATTCATTTAAAAGGTGATTTTTACAATTTGGAATTGACCTATTATTTTGATGGGGATCGAATTGAACAGGTTTTGACTAATTTAATTGATAATGCGATTAGGCATACAGAGGATAATGGCATCATTGTCGTTTCGGGGAAAATAGAAGAGAAAGGGCTTCATATTGAAGTATTCAATTCTGGCAAAGGCATTCTCGAAGAGGACCTTCCCTTTGTTTTTGAACGCTTTTATAAAGGGGATAAAGCAAGGACAAGAGGCCGTTCTGGAACAGGGTTAGGACTTGCTATCGCTAAAAATATTGTTGAGAGCCATAAAGGACATATTTCCGTTCACAGTAAAGACGGACATGGAACGACATTTTCCTTTTTCATTCCTCGAAATTTATAAGAACAACAAGAAAACTGACGACTCATCTTGATTCACAAGGAACATCGAAAAGCGGAAGCGGCTCGTTCATCTCCGTACAAACTGGAAGGACAGCGACTGAGATAAAGGAAAACCGAGAAGCGAAAGCGAATCGAGTTTGACTTATCGTAGGGAGGTGGGCTGAAGTTTGCAAGGAGATAGCCGCTGGAGCTAGCCAAATCGAAAAGCGGAAGTTCCCTGTTTAGCGCCGTATGGACTGGACGGGGCTGACTGAGATAAAGGAGATACGAAGAGCAAGGCTAGGTAATCTGGATAAAATAATATCGGGTCATAGCTCATCATCATCTTTTAAAAAAGGGAGGAGTTTTACAAAACTTCTTCCTTTTTTTATTGAAAAATACTATATTAGTGATATTAGTGTATTTCTTTTAAAGAAATGGAAATTGACGAAGTGACCTTGAGTGATCAACATAAATGATTTGGACAATCATAGTTACAAAAATTTCGACAATATGAATGTAACTTTTGTGGATAATATTACGACTAATTGGTTGAACGGGGAGGGAAACCAATGGACTCCGTTTTTGATGAGCTGTATTCAAAATATCATCATGACGTTTTTCAATTTATTTTTTATATGGTGAAAAATAGGGAACAAGCTGAAGATCTTGTTCAAGAGGTATATATAAGGGTACTAAAATCTTATGACCGTTTTGAGGGGAAAAGTAGTGAAAAAACATGGCTATTTTCAATTGCGAGAAACGTAGCAATTGATTATTTCCGAAAGCAAAAAGGATGGCGGCAGAAAATTGCTGAAAAGTTTGATTGGACTACTGGTCAGATTAAAGATGATAGTCCTATCCCTGAAGAAATTGCTTTACAAAATGAGGAAATTTCATTGATATATCAGTGTTTAGACCATTGTACAGTTGATCAAAGGATGGTTATCATATTGCGTTATATTCAAGAATTGACCATTATTGAAACTGCAGAAGCTTTAGGTTGGACAGAAAGCAAGGTTAAAACAACTCAACACCGAGCCTTAAAAGTATTGAAAAAAGAAATGGAAGAAAGAATGGCAAAGGAGGGGACAACAAGTGAGAAAATCAGAGTGGAGCGATGAACAGCTTGAGAAATTACTACGAGAAATGCCCAAGATCGAAGACAATCGCGATCCTCGTGATATATATCAAAACATTTCACTTAGATTGAGTAAGAGAAAGCAACGCTCCTGGCTCATCCCTTCTGCTGCTACTGCTGCAGTGATTTTAATAGTAGCAGTACTTTCTTCTAATCTTTTAGGCGAAAATTCTTCCTCTGAACAATCAGCGGAGAGTGGAAATGCGACAGAGCAAGCTGAACGATCAGAAATGAATATAATCAAAGATGAGGATGCAGGTGTCGTTTATGACAGTGCAGTTGAGGAAAAGCAAGATATCCCTACTAATGATGAGGCTACTGAAGAAGGAGTGACTTCTTCAATCACTGATATTAAGCAAGAGTACACTGCCGTATATGCTGAAGATGTAAATGGTGCGGAAGAAAATACACTTACTTTTGCGATACCAGATGAGCAAAATCAAATTATCGTACCTATAACTGTACTCATCCCAAAGGAGAAGGGAAAGTCTCTTTTTGAGCAGTATACAGAGACAATGGCAAAGTTACATGAAAAGGAATGGGGACTTGCGGAGACGTTCCCATTAAAAAATGTGGAACTATCGGTCATCAAAGATGATATTTTAAAGGTGAATGTTCCAAGTGGTCAAACCTATCAAGGTTCTGCAAACGAAATAGCTTTTACTTCTGTTATTAAGAAAACTGCTAAATCTTTAGGGTTAACGGGAATTGAATTATATACAGATAATCAACCAGGAATTGAATTGGGGAATGAAGGGGAACTCCCTGGCTTAGATCTTTCGGATGATGGAAATTATGCTTACTACTTTTACTATTCAAATGTGAATCCAGAAGTCCCTTATTTAGTTCCGTATGAAAAATCATTCACGAATATTGAAGCGGCATTAAATGCAATGAAGGAAAATGTTGATACTCATCAGTTAAGTGCGTCGATCCCTCAAAATATTGATATTGAAGAAATACACGGGGAGAAGGGGATGTTAACCCTACAGCTAAATGAAGATTCTGATATGACTAGCACAAAAACAATCCTTCAGACAATTGAAGCAATCTTACTAACAGCGAAAGAGTTTAATTATAATAAAGTAAAAATTGAGTATAGTAAACTTGAGAAAATTGGAAAATTCGTCTTTAATGAGGAAATAAATGTTCCGATTGCTCCTAATAAAAGAGAAATATTAAATTAAGATCTCTAAAGGCTGATTTTTTGTCTTAGTTTGTAAGACGTCTCATTATTTGAGCTGAAAATGTCTGTCTTGCGGCGTAAGTGACAAGTTTATAGGTGTGGGGGGCACTATTTGAAGTACCCTGTAAAAAAACAAGTGAGCTAATGGCCCACTTGTTTTTTTGAGATAAATATTGTTCCAAAAGTAAATTAGAACTGAGTTATTAACCGATACCTTTCCTTAGGATGCGTTAATGTGTAGCAATGATTTAGGGGGCGCAACCTATTCTTACATAGTCATACTTTATGCCTGCTAAAAAGATTAGTTTAACTTCAAAGAAATGAACTTTCGACAACCCATTTTTTTGTAATTGGACCGAAATCAATAATTTTTGTATAAAAAAACGAAAACTATCCAAATAATAACAAATGTCTTTCTAAAAAAGAATTTTACATAGCGAGGAGAGGATTTGACAGGTTTTTCATTTTACTCCGCTTAATTAGTAGTTCTAACAACGTACAAGCTGTCATATCGTGTAGGGAAAAGCTCAAATTAAGGAGGATTCTAATGAGAGACTTTGCAAAGCGTTTGTTAATTGCTGGGATTATGGCCTTTTTTATAAGCCTGTTATTTATAGGAGGAAAAAATATTCAAGCAGAGACAATAGATATAAAGGAAGCCGCAGCACATTGGATGTGGCCGGCGGATGGGATTGTAACCGATACATACGGAACACGGAATGGACAGCATAAAGGAATTGATATAGCAGGAGGATTAGGAACACCGATTTATGTAGTAGATGAAGGAACGGTTAGTAGATCCTATTATTCAAGCTCATATGGTCATGTCGTATTTGTAAAACACCCAAATAATTTTGAAACGGTTTATGCCCATCTTAGGAAACGAAATGTAAGTGAGGGTCAGAGTGTTAAACAAGGGGACATTATTGGGGAAATGGGCAGCACGGGTCGTTCTTCAGGAGTACATCTACATTTCGAAATACATAAAAAAGAATGGACGGTTAATAAAGAGAACTCGCTCAACCCTGTAGCCATTCTTGGAGAAGTTGGTGTAGGAGAAACCGTTCAAGCAATGGTACAGCAAAAGGAGCATGTTGAGGTTGCAGGAGTGATGGAGGAAACGGATGCTATAGGCGAAGCAGATGAAGCTTTAAATGAGGATATAGCAAAATATTTACTCACTGACGATTATCAATTATTAGTTAGTGAGGAAAAAGATTTGGAAGATGAGATAGAGAGTACGAAAAGCAAGGAATATAAAGAGGAAGAAACGAAGGGTGTTATTCACGTCGTTCAAAGTGGAGATACTTTATGGGAATTAGCGGAAAAATACGAATCGTCCGTTGTTACGATTATGGAATCGAACCAATTAGTAAATGATGTAATTCTTCCAGAGCAAGAATTAATCATTGAAGAACCCTCTGAAGAGCAATATATTGTTAAACAAGGGGATTCATTAACTAGTATCGCAGAGGAAGTTCATTTATCAGTTGAAGAACTGATGGAGATCAATCATTTAAGCAGTGAAATAATTCAGCCACAGCAAATTTTAACGATTAAGCAGCAATAAACAATCGGAGGAGTTTTTTCCTCCGATCGATAGATATGAATAAGTTTAAAGAGTAATTTGATTCATTAAAACGATGTCGTCTAGTTCAGATAGTAATTGGAGAGCGGTCGAGTCCAGTGGTTTGTCAAAAGACAGCACCATTATAGCTTCTCCACCTACTTCTTTTCGACCTACTTGCATAGTCGCAATATTGATGGCGAGATCACCTAATATTTTACCAACACGGCCAATGACACCGGGGCGATCCATATGTTGGATGTATAATAAATTTCCTTCTGGATGGAAATCAATATTAAAGTCATTCATATGAACGATCCGCGGACCATAATGATCAATATAAGTACCTCTTAATGAAAATTGTCTATTTTCAATCTTGGCTGTAACGGTAATACAATTTGCATATCCAAAAGAGTTTGTTGAAATTTTCTCTCCGACGGTTATGCCTCGCTCCTTTGCGGTCAGCAGGGCATTTACTTCGTTGACATGTACGTCAATACGGTTTTTAAAGAAACCAGATAATAGCGCTTTTGTTAAATATGAGGTTTCGAGTTCAGTGACGCTACCGGCGTAATTGATTGATAACTCCTCGATCCCTTCTTTTACACATTGTGATAAGATCGAGCCCAGCTGTTTTGATAAATGGTGAAACGGTTGAATCTTATCATAAATATCCTTAGACATTGCTGGAAGATTAATGGAATTTGTAACTGGACGATCTTCAAAATAGGTTCTTACTTCTTTAGCGACTTGTGTTGCCACATTTAATTGGGCTTCTTTCGTGGAAGCACCTAAATGTGGAGTGACGATGACATTATCAAATTTTAGAAGGGGATGCTCTCCAGGAGGCTCCTCTTCAAAAACATCCAAAGCAGCTCCACCAACATGGCCGTTTCCGAGATAGACAGCTAATGCCTGCTCATCGATTATGCCACCGCGGGCACAGTTAAGGAAATAGACCCCTTTTTTTGTTTTTTTAATGGCTGTTTCATTTATCAAGCCTTTTGTTTCTTTCGTAAGAGGAGTATGTACAGTAATGATATCCGCCTGTTCCAGTACTTGTTCAAGAGTACAGCTCTCAACATTAATACTATGGGCTCTTTCTTTTGTAAGAAACGGATCAAAAACAAGCACTGTCATTCCAAATACTTTTGCGCGTTTTGCTATTTCTGTTCCAATTCTCCCTAAGCCTATAATTCCTAAAGCTTTCCCATTTAGTTCATTTCCAACGAAAGCATTCCTGTTCCATTCTAAATTTTTGACAGATGCGTGCGCTTGAGGGATGTTGCGAATTAATGAAGCCATCATTGCAAAAGTATGTTCAGCAGTTGAAATGGTGTTTCCGTCCGGTGCGTTGACGACAATAATTCCGCGTTTTGTTGCCGCGTTAACATCTATATTATCAACGCCTACTCCCGCTCGTGCAATGATTTTTAATTGAGGCATTTTTTTTAGGAGTTCTTCGGTTACTTTTGTAGCACTTCTTACAAGTAAAGCATCGATTGTCTCTAATTCAACATCTGTGTCTGTTACTTTTTTTTCAATTACTTGAGCATCTGCATAGTCTAATAATGGCTGTAAGCCTTCTGCGTTAATCGCATCGGCTACTAAAACTCGATACATTTGAACATCTCCTACCAATTATCAATTTTCTGATTATTTTACAAAACGAATATTAATCTGTCAATGAGGAATTAATGTTCGTTATCATAAGAAAACGCTTACTTGGGGTATGTGTCACAAATAAATAAGAATCGCAGGCAATAGCGTCTGCGATTCTTATTTATTTGATTTATCTTTTATTAAATACATCCGTTAAAACAGGTACAATTTGTTTTTTGCGGGAAACAACCCCTTTTAATAAGGCGGTATGATTCTCTAATTTCACACCGTAGGCTTCTTCGACAGCATCAGCTGAGCGACCAAGAGCAATAGCAGTAGAATCACTATTTAATATGTCCGTGATGACAAAGACAAATAAATCTAAGCTCTTATCAGCGATGACAGCTTGAAGAGCCGATTCGATTTCAGCTTGCCTGGAGAGAACATCTTGGATATCCACAGTATTAACCTGAGCAACTTCAACTTTACTATTGCCCATTTGGAACTCTTTTGCATCGAGGGAGATGAGCTGTTCAACTGATTTTTTGCTTAAGTCAGCACCAGCTTTAAGCATGTCTAAACCATATTTTTCTGGATTTACTCCTGCGATTTGAGCTAGTTCATGTGCCGCTTGAATGTCTTCATCTGTGCAAGTAGGAGATTTAAATAATAAAGAATCGGAAATAATTGCCGATAGCATTAGTCCGGCTATATTTTTTTCAATTTCTACATTATTTTCTTTAAACAGTTTCTTCAGAATCGTCGCAGTACAACCGACTGGCTCAGCTCGATAGTAGAGCGGTTCACTTGTTTCAAAATTAGCTATTCTGTGGTGATCAATAACTTCTAAAACACGTACATCATTAATGTCGTCTGCACTCTGTTGTCGCTCGTTATGGTCGACTAAGATAACACTGCTTGCTTCAGCTGATACGGATTGAACAAATCGCGGAACTTCTTGCTCAAATGTTTTTAGAGCGAACTCAGTTTCTCCGTTAATCTCACCTAAGCGGATAGGCTCGGTATTCAAGCCAAGTTGATTTTTTAAGTAAGAATATGCAATGCTTGAGCAAATGGTATCCGTATCCGGATTTTTGTGACCGAAAATAAGTATTTTATCCATTTTTATCTCCTTCTATATAAATGTTTATGTTTTTTTCTGAGGCGATAAAATGCCTATCTTTTTATGAAATTACTATTATAATTTACCATAAAATCGGTGAAAATAACAAAAAATATCGAGCATAAGGTTAACTTCTTCACAAAGTTGCTTCAGTACGCTATAATAATGGTGTAATTAAATATTGGTCTATCTTCGGGGCAGGGTGTAATTCCCGACCGGCGGTAATGAGAGTTAGTCTCTGAGCCCGCGAGCCAATTATAAGCATAAGTGAATTTAAGAAGTTTCTTCTTGAGCTTAACGAAATGCTTTGGCAGGATTTGGTGCAATTCCAAAGCCGACAGTATAGTCTGGATGGGAGAAGATGGAGGTTCTGCAAGCGTTCAAATTTGCTAGTTTGAATGTTTATTAAGCGTGCCGTTTTATTCTCCCTCAAGTAAACTTGGGGGAGTTTGTTTTTGGAGGGAATATTCAAGATGTAAAACATCTAGCCATTTCGAAATAATGCGATAAAAACGAGCATTAATCCATAGATTTTTTCACTGGAGTTTATCTTCCAGAAGAACGAATTGGTTGTGCATTTTTTCACTTTATTTATTGAGAAATGGATTCAACTAGGTTGTGAGCATCTTGTTGTTCTTTATCAATGGGTATAGCTTAATAACGCTGAACCTTTCTTCTTTAGGAGAGATGGATCCCTTAAAAGGAGAGAGGAAAATGAAGAAGTACGACATCAAAGCTTTAGTTTCAATCGGAATGTTAAGTAGTATCGGATTTGTTCTGATGCTTCTAAACTTTCCATTACCACCTTTTCCAAAATTTTTAATGGTCGATTTTAGTGATATTCCAGCTTTAATCGCTGCATTGATTTTTGGACCAGTTGCTGGGATATTGGTTGAATTATTTAAAAATGTATTGGATTATATTTTGACAAGCAGTGATACCGGTATTCCAGTTGGCCATTTTTCAAATTTCGTGGCAGGAGTTCTATTCGTCATTCCAACATACTATATTTATGAAAAATTAAAAACGAAAAAAGGAATGACCTACGCATTAATTGTTGGAACGATATTGATGGCTGTTGTCATGAGTGTATTAAATTACTTTGTTATCCTACCAGCCTATACAATGTTTATGGGGTTCCCGGCAATGTCCGGTGAGGAAACAAGGCAAATGATTGTCGCCGGTATACTTCCATTCAATATTGTTAAAGGGATTTTAATATCAATCGTTTTTATGCTTCTCTTTACTAGAATGAGTACTTGGATTGGAAAGCAGAGAGCATATCGAATATAAATAAAAAATAACAGAGAAAAGCTCATGCCTTTAAAAGAAAAACTCCTCTCACAAAAAAGAGAGGAGTTTTTCTTTTGTTTCCGAAATATCGATTGCTTCGATGAAACACTCTTTCAAGTGGTTAATCTGATCGGTGCAAGTAGCCAAAGCCTAACAAACTTTAGATATTTACTGCTTACGATTAGTCGGCCAAGAATTGCTATCACAATTAAGGCTTCCTATATCGAAAGGACAGCCCCTTCTAGTTAGAAACGGCACGAGTTGACCCTTGCGCTTGCTTACTTCTATTCAAACTTTAATGGATCTCCATCAAATGGTTCGTCTGCAATTTTAATGGAATCAGTTGGACAGCCTTCAAAAGCATCCATCATATCGTCTATTAAAACATCTGGAATTTCAACAATTCCTTCGTTATCATCAAGCGTTACAAATGCGATACCCTCATCATCATAATCGTAAATATCTGGCGCAGCAGCTCCGCAAGCCCCACATGCGATGCATGTTTCTTTGTCAACAATTGTATATTTTGCCATGTAAAAACCTCCCAATGAATTAAACATTTATTTTCATACATTTCATAAAAGCTTCTGAAACGTATTCCCTCATTCTTTATTGTAAAACTGTATGAGTAACATTTCAATAAAAAAATAATGAGAATGCTTATCATAACAACGTTTTGGAACGGAATAGGAGCCTTTATTTCATTTTCATGTTAAAATAAATAGGGAAACACGTCGAATTATGATATATAAGAATACCGTTAAAAACGTGTTGTTGCTCTCTCGTGAGGAACTTTTTTTCAAAATATAGTAATAGGGTGATAGGATGCCAACTCGATTTATATATTTTGTTGTTCTTTTCTGTTTACATAAAATAAATGACGAGAGAACTATATACTCTTTATATCATCTCCTATCTGGAAAGAAATCTTTCCAGACGATACAAGATGCCCATCTTTTCCAAATTGCGCAATTTTATAAAACATGTGATTTCTTAACAAGAAAGCAATTTGATGAGATCATTGAGGAGCTTGAAAAACAAAATTTAGTTACGGCAACGAATGAGCAGTATTATAAGCTTACAAGAGATGGTTTAACCTATATGAAAAAAGAGTCTGAAAATCATCCGTTTTTATCCTATTTGAACGGTTGGGATTACCAATACGCTAATATCTTTTGGCAGAGGATCTCGTTATTGGTTCAAGTAACTTCACATTTGGCTAACCAAGATCGAAATTATATTCCCATCCAGCGAAAGAAACCTTTGCTCAAATGGTTGAAAAATTATCTTCTCCATAATCGATTTAATCGCAAAGAACTTAGCGATCGCTTATATCATGAGCTCATTCATGTTTTGGAAGATTGCCGAGAAATCGATCCAAGTGTTTTTGTCATTCGTTTAACTGGATTTGAGACAATTGGTTTGACAGAAAAACAGGCATGTGAGTCCTTAAAAATAGAGCAAACCCTGTATCATTTTCAATTTCAGGCATTGTTACATTATATTTTGTTTAGAATTCAAAAAGAACCGAAAACATTCATGTTGTTAGCATCGCTTATAACAGATATTGAAACAAATCTTCTTTTAACAGATACAAGTAAGAAAACGTTGGTACTCTTAAATAAAGGATTTTCACTCGAACAAATCGCTCAAATCAGAAAATTGAAAGTTAGTACAATACAGGATCATATTGTTGAACTTGCCCTGCAAATGAATTCATTTCAAATTGAACCGTTTGTAGGGAAGGAAAAAATAAAACTGATTACGGCTGCGCATAAACAGGCAACTTCTAAACAATTGAAACAGATCCGTGAATTGGTTCCAGAAGCAACCTATTTTCAAATCCGATTAGTTTTGACTAGGCTTGGTGAAGATAATGAATTTTGAGCTAGAGAAAAAATTGCAGGAACATTTCAGCTTTTCTGCGTTTCGCCCCGGACAGAAAGAGGTTGTGTCATCTGTACTAAATAAGAAAAATACGATTGCTGTTTTACCTACTGGCACAGGGAAGTCATTGTGCTATCAGCTTCCAGGATATGTACTTTCAGGTATCGTTGTGATCATTTCACCACTTTTGTCGCTCATGCAAGATCAGGTCGAGCAAATGCATATGCAAGGAGAAAAAAGAGTAATAGCGCTCAATTCATTTTTAACTGGCGCAGACAGAAGCAAAGCTTTACGTCAGCTAAACAAATATAAATTTATTTACATTTCCCCTGAAATGTTAAACCTTGATGAAATAAAACAAAGGTTGCAAGGCTTGCCGATTTCTTTGTTTGTGATCGACGAAGCTCATTGTATTTCACAATGGGGATATGATTTTCGTCCAGATTATATGAAGCTGGGAACAATAAGAGAGCAACTTGGTAATCCACTTACATTAGCTTTGACAGCAACAGCTACGAAAGAAGTAGTTACAGATATTGCCCAAGTATTAAAACTAACTTCTTGGGATGAACATATTTTTTCAATGGATCGTCCCAATATTGCGATTAAGGTAGAGCAAGTGGCTGCTCCTGAGGAAAAGGAACATCACCTGATAAAGTTGCTTTCGTCTCTTCAAGGACCAGGTATTATTTATTTTTCCAGTCGCAAAAAGGCAGAAGCGCTAGTTGAACGATTAAAGGCAGATGGTTTTCATAAAGTTATGGCTTATCATGGGGGAATCGATCAGGAAAGCCGTATCCTTATTCAACAGCAATTTATCCATGGACAACTCGATTTAATTTGTGCAACCAGTGCATTCGGTATGGGTGTAAATAAAGAAGACATCCGCTTTGTCATTCACTATCACATGCCCTTGCAAATGGAATCTTATATACAAGAAATTGGTCGTGCTGGTCGAGATGGAAAAAAAAGCTTAGCGATATTACTATATTCACCAGGAGATGAGGCACTATCCTATCACTTGGTGGAAAATGAACTTCCAAATGTGGTTCAGATTGATTGGATTAGCCAATGGATGAAATCGAAGAACCGAAGTGAAGAAGAAATGCGGGCACTTGTTGGGTTAAATGATATTCAATGGCGCTTAATAAGTGATTTCTTTGAAAATCTTGAAAACACCGGTGCTTTGGACTCGTCAATAGAGAAGTTCAAGCTCTTTGTTGAAGAGAGAACGCGACTAAAAAGAAAAAAGATTGAGGAAATCAAGAATTGGATACACTCTTGCCAATGCCGAAGAGAAAATATCTTGAATTATTTTGGTGAAAAAAAGAAAAGAACGATTAAGGATTGCTGTGATGTGTGTGGCATCAATTTAGACCAGTTTCAAAAAAGAGATGAAGATGCGGCCAATTTTTCTTTCTCATTTGATTGGAGAGCCTATTTATCCAGCATTTTATTAAAAGGGTGAGCGTGTAAACATGAAAAATAAATATACGGAAATAGTTCAGGAGTTAAGCGATCGGGAAATCACGTTTCACCTAATAGCAACCCAAGTACTGCTACTAGTAATGGCGCTAGTAATAGGGTTTTTTTTGTTTGATGATTTTTCATCATTTTGGGAGTTGTTTATTTGGGATGATAAGAAAATTTGGTATGTTGGCGTTGGGGCTGGATTAGCCATTGTCGCATTGGACCTCCTGCTGATGAAGGTGCTGCCACCTTCCTATTATGACGATGGCGGCTTGAATAAGCGAATGTTTAAAAATAGAACTGTGTGGCAAATTGCCGGAATTGCTGCAATGGTTGCAGTCAGTGAAGAAATATTATTTAGAGGTGTGCTCCAAACCCATTTTGGACTAGTTGTCACAAGTCTTTTGTTTGCATTAATTCATTACCGATACTTGTTTAACAAATTTCTTTTCGTAAATATTTTACTTCTTAGTTTTTTTATTGGTTACATTTATATGATGACAGAGAATTTGCTTGTCACGATTGTTTTGCATTTTATTGTTGATTTTTTATTAGGATTAGCCGTTCGCAACGATAAACAACCACCTCATGAACAGGAGGGAATGATATGAATAAAGAAGAGCCGTACCGTGATCAGGCGGAACGTTTAAGAAAGAGAATTAGTAAAAAAGAGGAATCTGAAACGATTAATGATTCATCGCAGGAACTGCCGCCAAGAAGCAGGGTTCATTATCAAAAGGCAAAAAGAACAAAGGTGAAGTTAAAATATCCTCTGATTCGATTATTAGCTATTTTTTTCATTCTCCTACCAATTGTGAGCTTTAGCATTTATTCTATTAATGAAAGCAAATCGAATCGTTCTGCATCTGTTGATCATCCTTTAGCAGGAAATATTGAGGCGGTTGATGTTAAAAATGATGAGCCAAGCGAACAGGGAATGGAAGAAGAACGAACGGGTGTTGACCTCGATGAAGATTTGCCGGAAATAGAAGAAGATGAAGTAGTTGGGGAGCCAGAATCGGAAAAAGTTGAACCGGTGAAGGTGGATAGTACGCTTCCAGAGAAGGAATCTCCTAATGATAAAGCACCTGTGAAAGAAGAGATTATTTACCATACAGTACAAACTGGAGAAACGCTCTTCCGAATTTCAATGAAATATTATCAATCACAATCAGGAATTGAAATCATTAGAGAAGCAAATGGGATCCAAGGAAATGAGATCCGGATTGGACAAACTTTGAAAATACCGATAGAACAGTAGGGATTAAAGACGATGTTATGGTTGAAGTAACATCGTCTTTTTTTGTTTAGCAGTGAGCTAAATATCAATAGATCAATATAATCGCTATGTTTTAAATCATAACTAGAAGGACAAGATCATATATTTTTATAAATAGCATGACGAGGAATTGTTTAGAATGGGGAGGAAGTTAATGGAAACATCGATTAAAATGCTTGATGAGAGAACCGATAAGGCAACGAAGCAAATGCTCCAAAAGGTAGTGGAGCGAAAAAGAAAATTTGATGCTTTTACATTCAGGCATTTCCTTGTTATTTGGTTAACGATATTTTCAGCTTTTATCTACCTCTTCATCTTATATAAAACGTTGGTAATCCCGTATTCGTATTCCTTTGCAGCCATGTTTTCAGCATTTCTGGCTCAGACCTATAATTTGTACGCCCTTATTTTTATTTTTGGATTGTACGGTTTGATGAATTTGTTAAAAGAGAAGAAGGATAAGGCGGAAAAGGAATACCATGCGTTGCGTTGTGAAATTATTGATAAGAGCAAGGATCTATGGAAACAGGAGGACGCGTGGAGAAATCGTCATCTTGTTTTTGAAATGATGAAAAAGAATTACGATATCAATCTTTATCATGAAAATAAATAAACACTTATCCAAGGGTAAGAGGCAGGGATTTTGCCGCTGCCTCGAAAGATTAAAAGAATTTCTTTTTATCGCGCTCGTCTTTGAGAATTTCGACAGCTTCTCTGAAACGTTGAGAATGGACAATTTCTCGTTCTCTTAAAAACCTCAATCCATCATTTAAATCCGGGTCATCGCTCACATTAATGATCCATTGGTAAGTGGCTCGCGCTTTTTCTTCAGCGGCGATATCTTCATATAGATCTGCAATTGGGTCTCCCTTTGCTTGAATATAGCTAGAAGTCCATGGAACTCCAGCAGCATTGTGATAAAAGAGGGCATTATCATGATTGACATAGTGGTCACCAAGTCCAGCAGCTTTCATTTGTTCAGGAGTCGCATCTTTCGTAAGTTTATAAATCATGGTAGCAATCATTTCTAAATGGGCAAACTCTTCTGTGCCAATGTCCGTAAGTAAACCGATTACTTTGTCTGGAATCGAGTAGCGCTGATTTAAATACCTGAGTGCGGCAGATAATTCTCCATCTGCCCCCCCATACTGTTCAATAAGAAATTTGGCGAGCATTGGATTACATGTGCTGACTTTAACAGGGTATTGGAGCTTTTTTTCATAGATCCACATATTCTATCCCTCCTATTTTTCAAGTGTTGAAGTTTTATAGCTGCCATGGCCAAGGAGAGTCATCCCAATCCCATGGTTGCCCAGAATAACTATGTCCGAATTGCATTAAAGGTCCATACACGGCTTCGACTGCTTTTCTTAACTTTTTCCTTTCCTTTACATAGTGATTAAATTGATTAATCGCTTCTAAATCGTTGTTATGAGTATCTAAGTATAAGCTTAGCTCTACCAGCACAAAATCAACTGCTTGAAGTTGTTCCATGAGTTCATAAAACTCCGGTGGCAATTGTTTTTTCATGAGGGTTTGCCTCCCTTAGCTAATTCTCTGGCATTGTAATAAGGATCATATAGAGGCTTCCAAAGTGTTCCAGCTCTTAATGCTTCCATTGGAGTGAATTGAGGGAAATTATTTGGTTGAAATCCTATATATAAATGTGGTGGAGTTGAGTAGCTTTTTACCTTGATAGGTTTACAAGGATCAAATGGACTTACATAAGGGGAATAGGTTTTATTAGGTGTAAACATAGTTGCCCTCCTTTTATAGATATATCATTCAATTTTATGAAAAAAAACGACAGACATGACAGTTATTTTCACGAAAAGGAAAGGAGTTCTTTTTGATTTTGTAGAATATATTAATAGTGTACATATTAAATCGGAGGTGAAAAAATGTTTGTAAAGAATATCATGATTCCAAAGCATCAAACATTTACCGTTCAGGCTGATGAACCATTAAGAGCTGCCTTGGACAAATTAGAGGAGCACAAAATAGATGGTCTGCCGGTATTACAAGGTCATCAATATGCCGGCATTGTGACAAGGCATAATCTCTATGAGAATTTTTTTACCTCTAACCAGTCAAGGGAAGAATTTTTAGAAAAAAAGAGCTGTGGTGATATCGCAACATATAGAGATAAATATTTAAAAGGGCAAGAAATTTTTGAGAAAACTCTGCTTGAGTTAAAAGATTTTCCATTGCTTGCAGTTGTTAATGACAAAAATGAATACTTGGGAATTGTGACAAGATTTGATGTATTAGAGCAATTTCAATCCGCTTTTGGTGTCAGAAAATCAGGGGTGAGAATTGCTTTCACCTCGATTGAAACGGAAGGGCGTCTTGCTCGTCTTGCTGATATTGCTCATCAATTTCATGAGCATATCATTTCACTTGTTACATTCGATGAGACGGATAAGCTTGTGCGTAGAATTGTGATGAAAATTGAGAAAAAGGATAATGTTGATAAATTCGTAAAAAAACTTGAGGATTCTGGATTCCGAATTCTTGATATTTATGAAGATTAAATAGTTGTCACCAGTTTTGATAAGCAAGAAAAATGGACCCCTCTCATAGATTGTTATGAGGGGATTTTTTCTATTTTTAATAACTTTATGGTATGATTCCATTAGATTTTAGAAGAAAAGCGTAATCGGGAGGAACTATGGTTTTCATATTTGTTTTCATCATCTTGTCTTTAGCCATCGGGCTTATTATTTATATGTATAAGTTGGCCCATTCTGATCAAGTCCTTTATCAAGAAATTTCATTTGCAAACTTTCCGGATAGCTTTGGTGAAATAAAGCTGTTTTTTATTTCTGATATCCATAAGCGATTGATATCAGAGGATATTGTTACGGAAGTGAAAGGAAAAGTAGACCTAGTGATTATAGGTGGGGACCTTTTAGAAAAAAGGGTGCCAATTGAGCGTGTTGAACAAAATATTAAATTGCTGACGGAAATAGGACCAACCTATTTTGTGTGGGGGAATAATGATTATGAAATTAATCCACGGCTACTGGATGCTGTCCTTTTAAAGTATGGAGTAAAAATCCTCGATAACACGGCAGTCTCCTTCGAATCCGAAGAAGGGGCTCGTTTTGTTTTATTAGGGATTGATGATATTTCAAGAAAAAGAGCTCGTTTAGATTTGGCTTTACAAGACGCTGGTCCAGAAGGGTTTAAAGTTTTGGTAAGTCATGATCCGAAGATTCAAAAACAAATCAAGCGTGAAGATCAAATCGCGCTTGTGTTAAGTGGGCATACACATGGAGGTCAGATTAGAATTTTTGGCATCGGTCCTTATGAAATAGGGAAGTTAAGGAGAACCGAGGAGACAGCAATCCTCGTGAGCAATGGTTACGGTACAACTTCATTGCCGCTGCGCTTAGGTGCCAGCCCCGAGACTCATGTCATTACGTTAAAAAAGGAATGGAAGAATAGCAAAAACCCTAATTAGACGACTCACCATCCCTATTTATTTACATAAACTACATTAAGAGTTGTCACAGTAGGGGGCAAAAAATATGCGCATAGAGCGGTTGAATTATAATAAAATTAAGATCTTCCTTACGTCAGACGATTTAATGGAACGAGGCCTTACAAAAGAGGATATTTGGAAGGATTCCTTAAAATGGCATCAGCTTTTTCACGATATGCTTGAAGAGGCGAGTGATGAGTTTGGTGTTAAAATTGAAGGCTCTGTTGCAGTTGAGATTTTTTCTATGCATGCTCAGGGGATGATTATGATCGTTACGATGGAAGAAGAGGAAGATCAATCCCTACATGATGGGTTTATAGATATGGCTGTTATGGCTAATAATACTGATGAGATACTTTTTGAGTTTAACGATTTTGAGGATGTAATCCAGCTATCGCGACAATTACAGAATTTAAATGTTCGTGGTGGAAGCTTGTACAGTTTCGAACAAAAATATTTTTTATCGTTCAAAGAGGATGCGCTTCGTCAGTCAGATAGCATGATCGCTGTCTTATCGGAATTTGGTGATATTTCGTTAAGAAGTATTCATTGGTTAGAAGAATATGGCCAAAATGTCATGAGCGGCAATGCAATCGAGACGGTGATTGAACACTTTGTAACGAAATAAAAGGAATAAAGGCTTCGATATAAGAGTATTACTCTTATTGGAGTCTTTTTCTGTCTTCTTCGGAAAAGGTGAAACGGCCTTTTTTATCTTAAAAATGATGATGCGATGCGAGCGATTGAAAAAACAAACAATATCGTTACTAATTATTGATGATTGTTTAATTTTGTACAAGTCACAGATTGCTCTTATATGAACTAGAAGTACGCATTTATGAAGTGGACTCATCATTATAACATTAAAATGATAGCGGTTACAATTTTTATTAAATGTGTGTAAAAAAGGCTCTCATTCATCTTGCATTAATTATCCAAAGGTGTATACTTGTGACTGAAAGAGGACAATTATTGAAAGCGATTTTAGGAGGTTTATTTTAGATGGTAGCCGAGAAAGGTACTGAAAATATAAATCATGAAGACAAGCTTGATGTCTTAAAGTCTACTCAAACTGTCATACACAATGCTCTTGAAAGACTTGGATACCCTGAAGAAGTCTACGAGCTCTTGAAAGAACCTTTAAGATTGATGACGGTCAAAATTCCAGTAAGAATGGATGATGGATCTGTAAAAGTCTTTACTGGCTACCGGGCCCAGCATAACGATGCTGTTGGTCCTACAAAAGGTGGAATTCGTTTTCATCCGAATGTGACGGAAAAGGAAGTAAAGGCACTTTCCATTTGGATGAGTTTAAAATGTGGAATTGTTGATTTGCCATACGGTGGGGGAAAGGGTGGAATCGTTTGTGATCCACGGGATATGTCATTTAGAGAACTTGAGCGCTTAAGTCGTGGTTATGTGCGAGCAATCAGCCAAATTGTTGGTCCTACAAAGGATATCCCGGCACCAGATGTCTTCACCAATTCACAAATTATGGCATGGATGATGGATGAATATAGCCGTATTGATGAATTTAATTCTCCGGGATTTATTACAGGAAAACCGCTTGTTTTAGGTGGATCTCATGGTCGAGAGTCGGCAACAGCAAAGGGTGTAACCATTTGCATTGAAGAGGCGGCTAAGAAAAAGGGAATTGAATTAAAGGGTGCTCGTGTTGTTGTCCAAGGATTTGGGAATGCGGGAAGCTTCTTATCAAAGTTCATGCATGATGCTGGTGCAAAGGTCGTCGGGATATCAGATGCATACGGTGGTTTATATGACCCAGATGGCTTAGACATTGATTATTTACTTGATCGTCGTGACAGTTTTGGAACGGTAACTAAATTATTTAATAATACAATCTCAAATAAGGAATTATTGGAGTTGGATTGTGATATTTTAGTACCTGCGGCAATTGAGAATCAAATAACTGAAGATAATGCTCATAATATTCGAGCGAAAATAGTTGTTGAGGCTGCTAACGGCCCGACAACATTAGAAGCAACACAAATCCTAACTGATAGAGGAATCCTTCTTGTACCAGATGTTTTGGCATCTGCGGGCGGAGTGACGGTTTCTTACTTTGAATGGGTGCAAAATAATCAAGGTTATTATTGGACAGAAGAGGAAGTAGAAGACAAATTAAGAGCCGTTATGGTAAAAGCTTTTGAAAATATCTATAGCACAGCTCAGACTCGTAGAGTAGATATGAGGCTTGCAGCATATATGGTCGGTGTAAGAAAAATGGCGGAAGCATCCAGATTCAGAGGCTGGATTTAAAAAGAAAAGCGGAAGCGACTCGTTCATCTCCGTACAAACTGGAAGAACAGCGACTGAGATAAAGGAGATACGAAGAGCGGAAGCGATTCGCTATCGACTTATCGTAGGGAGGTGGGCTGAAGTTTGCTAGGAGATAGCCGCTGAAACTGGACAAAGAAAAGCGGAAGCGGCTTGCTGACAAGTGGCTTGAAATGGTAAACATTACAATAAAAAACGAGGACTTGCCAATTGGTGAGTCCTTCCTTAGTTATAATCAAGGAGTGTTTTTCATGAAGAAAGAAGAAGTAATCATCGTTGGTGGCGGCCCGTGTGGAATTGCTGCGGCAATCTCTTTAAAGAGGAAAGGACTGCATCCGCTCATTATTGAGAAAGGTAATATTGTTAACGCTATTTATCATTATCCAACCCATCAAACATTCTTTAGTACGAGTGAGAAGCTTGAAGTAGGAAATTATCCATTCGTAACGGAGCATTATAAGCCAAAGCGAAATCAAGCGTTAGTTTATTATCGTGAAGTTGTGAAGAGAGAAGAGTTGCGTGTAAATACATATGAGAAAGTACAGTCAGTAAAAAAAGAAGAGGATGACTTCTTTACTGTAACTACTGATAAACAATTATACTCTTGTCAGTATGTCGTGATTGCTACAGGTTATTATGATAACCCTAATTACATGAATGTTCCTGGTGAAGACCTACCTAAAGTATTCCATTATTTTAAAGAAGCTCATCCTTATTTTGATAAAGATGTTGTCGTTGTTGGTGGGAAAAATTCGAGTGTAGACGCGACCATTGAACTTGTAAAAGCAGGAGCTAGAGTGACAGTTCTATACAGAGGATCCGAATTTTCTTCAAGCATTAAGCCGTGGATTCTTCCAGAGTTTGAATCTTTAATTCGCCATGGAGTTGTGACAATGGAATTTAATGCTCAGGTCAAGGAGATCACAGAAGATAAAGTCATTTATGAAAAAGAGGGCCAGCAAGTTGCGGTGAAAAACGATTTTGTGTTTGCCATGACTGGTTATCACCCCGATCACGACTTTCTTAAACAAATGGGTGTTGAGATTGATGATGAGTCTGGGAGACCAATCTTTAACGAAGAGACGATGGAAACGAATGTTCCTGGTATTTATATTGCAGGGGTCATTGCAGCAGGTAATAATGCCAATGAAATTTTTATTGAAAACGGTCGTTTTCACGGAGAACAAATTGCCAGTGCGATAAGCAAAAAATAATTAATAATGTATTTAAGAATCCTGAGTTTTTTGTTAAACTCAGGATTCTTGGTATATGAATGTTTAATATAAGTAAAACTTATTGTTGGTTATAGAAAAATGGTCATATTCCTTATGGAGTATCGTGCGTTAAAATGAGGATGAACGAGCTCAGGTGAGGAGGATTTATCATGTTATTTTTAATTAAAGCAATCGATCATATTCAATTGGCTGCACCGAAAGGTTCGGAATCGCGAGCAAGAGATTTTTTCATAGGGATATTAGGATTTACAGAATTAGAGAAACCGGAGGCTCTAAAAAAGAGAGGTGGAGTATGGTTTTCTAATGGAGAGATTCAAATTCACATTGGCATTGAAGAACCTTTCTTTCCATCAAAAAAGGCACATCCTGCATTCGAGGTGAAGAAGATAGAGGAGCTAAAACGACATTTGAAAACGAACTATGTTATGTTCGAAGAAGACATTCATTTACCTAATGCCCATAGGATATTTGTTTTCGATCCATTTGGTAATAGATTAGAGTTCTTGGAGTGGCAAAGTAAAGAAGGTCCTTGTCGTTAACCATTAGAACGATTTTGGAAAAGTAAGTAAAGGCTAAAAGAAAATGCTGAGCGTGTCATGAGCTGCACGCTCCACATTTGCAGTATACGCATGGATATTTCTTCTCATGCGTTCTATGATAGCTTTTAAATAGCGAAAGCTTGTTCAATTAGATTTCGATCAGAGGTAGTTGCTAGTAAAATTAACAATTTTAACCTGGCTTTTTGACCGTTTAAACCATTTGAAAAGATGACACCCATTTCTTTCAATTGTTTTCCTCCGCCTTCATAAGCATACGTGTCTTGCGCGATCCCATTAAAACATCGTGATACAAAGACGACAGGGATATTGTTTTTAATTAGTGCCTTTATTCCTGGTATTGTGTCGGGTGGAAGATTTCCTTGACCGAGCGCTTCGATGACAATTCCATCACAGGGCAATGCATTTATGGCATCTAACAATGTTGAGTCCATTCCAGCGTGCGCTTTTATGAGAACAACCTTTTTTGAAACGTCAGTAATTGGGTAGCATTCTGTCCGGTTTGGAATATGGTGGAAGACAACACCTCGCTTCGTCACGATGCCAATAGGTCCATATTGTGGACTTTGAAAAGTGGCGATATTACTTGTATGCGTTTTTGTCACATTTTCTGCTGTATGAATCTCGTCATTTAAAACAACGAGAACCCCTTTTTCCTTCGCCTCCTCACTTGCCGCTACTTTTATAGAGGAGATTAAATTATATAGTCCATCTGCCCCGATTTCATTGCTTGAGCGCATAGCACCTGTTACGACTATTGGTATCTTACTTTCAATTGTTAAATCGAGGAAATATGCGGTTTCCTCGAGTGTGTCTGTCCCGTGGGTGATAACAACACCATCTATATCATCGGTTAAACTTCTCTGAGAAATTAGTTTTCGAATTTTTAACATCTCAGTTGGAGTAATATGTGGAGAAGGAAGATTAAATGGTTCTTCTATAATTAAATGAGCAAATGCCACTAATTCCTCGGTTTTTTTAGTTAGTGGGTTTGACTCATTAGGTTTCACGGTACCTGTTTGTTCATCTTCACTCATAGAAATGGTCCCACCTGTATGAATTACTAATATCTTTTTCTTCATAATGAAGCCTCCGTTTGCATTTCTCATTTTCATTCTATCTATTCCATGATACGATTAAAGAAGGGATTTTCTCAATGGTTTTGTCCAATTTCTTTTATATTGGGCTTGAGAGTATTGCTATTTCAAAGATTTAGTACTCCTTGCGTAACTTAGTTTCTTTCACAAGGGGGCAGGAATTTCCAGAATTATATAAAAAACGCTATTTTTAATCGTTGAATTAATTCAGATATTTTTGAATTTGAGTATTTTAGAAAAAGCTGTTGAAAAGAGGAACATACATGCTGGGGATATTATCGGCTGGGATAGCGCCTGGGTTGGCGCTATTAAGCTATTTTTATTTAAAAGATGAATATGAGTCGGAACCCGTTACATTTGTTTTTAGGGCGTTTGTTTATGGAGCCTTGCTTGTGTTTCCAATCATGTTTATCCAATATGTTCTGGAAGTAGAGAATTTGGTTCAGTCGGAAATTATCCACGCTTTCTTTTCAACCAGTCTTTTGGAAGAGTTTTTTAAATGGTTCATTCTCATCTATACAGTTTATCAACATATAGAATTTGATGAGCCATATGACGGAATTGTATATGGAGCTGCTGTTTCTTTAGGGTTCGCAACTGCTGAAAATATTTTTTACTTGCTAGGAAATGGGTTAGAATATGCTATGGGAAGGGCGTTATTGCCGGTATCAAGTCATGCCCTTTTTGGCGTTATTATGGGGTATTATTTAGGCAAGGCAAAATTTAATCAAGCATCGAAAGTAAAATGGTTTATCCTCTCGCTACTGCTTCCATTTCTCTTACATGGGATTTATGATTTTATCCTCTTATCTTTGGAAAATTGGGTGATCTACATGTTCCCATTCATGATTTTTTTATGGTGGCTAGGATTAAGAAAGGCGAAGCATGCTAGAACCTTAAATTCACAACATCGTATTGAAGTCAATAAAGGCCTTCCATTTTAAAAATGACTGTAGACAAACGCGGGTGAAACCGGGGGTTTGTCTACATTTTTTTTATGTAAAGGATTTGTTAAATGACGTTTGATGCAGAAGCTCGAAACCAATATCGATTTTTTCTCCATTTATGGAGAAGTCTCCGTTCACCACAGAAGGATTAAAAGAAATTGATAAGCGTTAAAAAGTAATCTTTCGAGGTAAAAGAAAAGCGATTTAAGCAAACGTTAGAGAAATAGAAATAATAAAATTACAGCAGTATTAAAAAAAGCTACTCTCCTTATTCCCCATAAAGAGTCAAACACAACCATATGCCAGACCCCTGAAAAGCGCGAGGGGTTGGAGCCGAAAGCACCAAATTTTTCCGCCGTTCAGTCAATCATAACAAAAGATACCTTCCATTTTTTAAATGGAAGGTTATTTATTTGAGCATTCTTTTAAAGAGTGTATCTTACCATATAAGCAGCCTAGCTTTCACTCTCTTTCTTTTGGAATTTCGGGTGTTCATTTTAAGAAAGCGAGTTGATTTTTGAATAAAAACCCACTTAATACAAAAAATAGGCTCAAGTGGAGTACATTGCCTTTTAACACAAGATAAAGAAACAAAGTTCATCTAGGAATCAAATTCAATTGGGGGTGCATTCATGAACAAGAAGCTTTTATTATCAAAAGTCTTTCTTATTATTTCAATTTGTATAATTTGTGTTCCATTAAGTACCAGTGAAAAGACTGTAGAAGCTTTCTCCGCTCAAGTTATCCAGCACGGAGCAGTAGGAGATGATGTTATTGAATTACAGTCGCGACTCCAGTATTTAGGCTTTTATAACAAGAAAATTGACGGAGTTTTTGGCTGGAGTACTTATTGGGCGCTTCGAAATTTTCAATATGAATTTGGCCTGCCAATTGATGGATTAGCAGGTCAGAAAACAAAAGATATGTTAGTTAGGGCATCGCAATATCATGAACAACATGTGAAGGAACAAATTAACAAAGGAAATAAATTCACGCATTATGGTGGTATGGACTTAAACAAACAAAAAGGGCCTGAAAAATCAGGAGGCGGTGCTAAAGGAAAAGAAGGACAAAAGGCACCTGCTCAAAAGTCAGCGCCAAAAGCACCGGCGCAGCAAAAGACCGAACAGAAGGCTCCACCCCAGCAACAAAACACTGGTCAGCAAACACCAGCGCAAAATACGGGGCAAGAGACACCGCCACAACAAAATCAAGGGCAGAATAATGAGGCTCCACAAGAAAATGAGCAGCCTCAACAGCCTACAGCTGCGAATGTACCAAACGGTTTTTCACAAAATGACATTCAGCTTATGGCTAATGCCGTTTACGGTGAAGCACGAGGAGAGCCTTATGTTGGTCAAGTTGCAGTTGCTGCTGTAATTTTAAATCGCGTTGAAAGTGCCACTTTTCCTAATACTGTCTCAGGTGTTATTTTTGAACCTCGTGCATTTACGGCGGTTGCTGATGGACAAATTTGGTTGACTCCTAATGAACAAGCGAGAAAAGCGGTGCTAGATGCAATTAATGGCTGGGATCCTACCGGTGATGCCATTTACTATTTCAACCCAGATACGGCAACAAGTGGCTGGATATGGACAAGGCCGCAAATTAAACGGATCGGAAAGCATATATTCTGTAAATAGAGGGGTGAGATAAAGATGATTAGAGGAATTCTTATCGGAGTATTAGCTCTAGGCGTCGCTGGAACAGCATTTTGGGGTTATCAAGAGCATCGGGAAAAGAATGCCATTCTGATTAATGCAGAAAATAACTACCAAAGGGCTTTTCATGATTTAACATACCAAATCGACCTACTAAACGATAAAATTGGTACGACATTGGCAATGAACTCGCGTAAATCTCTATCTCCTGCACTTGCCGATGTTTGGAAAATTACTGCACAGGCACATAGTGATGTAGGGCAGCTTCCTCTCACATTACTCCCTTTTAACAAAACGGAGGAGTTTTTAGCCCAAATTGGGGATTTCAGCTATCGCACGGCAATTAGAGATTTGGAAAAAGAACCGTTATCAGATAAAGAATATAATACCCTTAAGGACTTGTATGCACAGTCTGCCGATATACAGAAAGAACTAAGGGAGGTTCAGCATACGGTATTAAATAATAATTTAAGATGGATGGACGTAGAACTTGCTCTTGCTTCCGAAGAACAGCCGTTAGACAATACGATTATAGATGGTTTTAAAACGGTTGAAAAAACAGTAGAAAGCTATGGAGAAACGGATTTTGGTCCAACTTTTGTTAGCTTGAAAAAGAAGGACAATCTTTATCAATATTTAGAGGGCGATGAAATAACGAAACAAGAGGCGGAAAAAGCAGCGAAAAGATATACAGGATTCGGAGACCATGTAAAGGTACAAGTCACAGATAACGGAAAAGGTGCCGATGTTGGTTTCTACAGTGTTTCCGTAATGGATAAAAAATCAAAGTTGGAAGCGGATATGGACATTACTAAAAAAGGTGGCTATCCAATCTGGTTTATCGTCTCAAGGGATGTAGAAGAACAAAAGATCAGTTTGAACGATGCCAGTAATAAAGCGATCAAATTTTTAAAAGATAATAACTTTGAAAATCTAGATTTATTTGAAAGCAGTCAGTTTGATAATGTTGGGGTTTTCACCTTTGTAACAAATGAAAATGATGTTCGTGTTTATCCTGATGCCATTCATGTAAAAGTTGCATTAGATGATGGCAATATCATTGGTTTTTCTGCAGATGATTATTTGAAAGCGCATCATACGAGAGAAATTGCCAAACCGACGATGACTGCGGATGAAGTAAGAAAAGAAATTAATCCAAATGTCGAGGTAATGGAAGAGAACTTAGCAATCATCATTAATGATTTAAATGAAGAAGTTCTCTGTTATGAATTTTTAGGAACTCTTGGAGACGATACTTATCGCATTTTTATTAATGCTAATAGTGGTGTAGAGGAAAAAGTGGAAAAGTTACAGAATGCAGAACCTATTTATGAAGATGTTGTTTAATTACATTAAATTTTTGTATCAATACAAGGACTACTTCAGCTTTTCTGGGGTAGTCCTTTGTAGATAGGTACTTTGTCGCCATTTTAGCTTGCACACTTATATTCCGCCGTGTCATAATGAAAAATAATAGGTCAATTTTCGCATATAGTTTGATCGTGCTTATGAATTGATCAAAAGAATAATGACTTATGGAAAGTGTGATGAGATGTTAAAAATCGGCGACCCACTTACATTGGAATTGAAGAATAGGGATAAAGTGGAAAAGTATAAATGCAAGTTAGCAGAAAGAAAAGGAACACATCTTTATATTGATTATCCGATAAACATAATGACAAGTAGAACAGCTTTTTTTATTGATGGCACTCAACTTAAATGTTCTTTCGTAATGAAGGATGGTACCGTGTATTCGTTTGAAACAGAAGTGATTGGAAGAATTAAACAAAACATTCCAATGATGATTCTCTCCTATCCAGGAGATGAACTTCTTATGAAGGTTCAGCGACGTCAATATGTTCGTATTGAAACTTCTGTCGATGTGGCAATTCATCCTTTAGAAGGTGAATTAAAACCATTTGTAACTGTTACAGATGATATAAGTGCGGGTGGAGCGGCAATCATCGTTCCAAGTGAATTAAATTTATATAACGGATTGATGGTTCAGGCATGGATGGTTTTTCCGATGCAGAATGGTGAGTATCATTATTTCTGTTTTCAAGCTAAAGTGGTGCGGGTTATTCCGCTCGATGGAAAAAGGAATAAGGTTTCCCTTGAGTTTAATGGTGTAGATTCACATCAACGGCAGATTTTGTTGCGTTTTTGTTTTGATCGTCAAGTTGCCATGAAGAAAAAAGGACTGCTAGAATAAAGATAATATTGAAAATTGAATAAGTTTCTTCTAATTATCCCATAATGCAAATAGGTTAAATTTGCATTGGGGGCGTTAAGATGAAAACGATAGAAAGAATTATGATCAAAATAATTATTGTACAATTTTTATTTTTGTTATTAACGCAAATTTTTTTACATAAATGGAATGTATTACCTGAATTAAAAGAAATTACGCAGTATGAGGGTGTAACAGACACAAATTTTTCTGATTTGCTGGAGACTTTTAATGGAATGAAATGAAGCAGGGGACTGCTTCATTTTTTGATCGATCAACTTTAAACATAAATCCTATGCGGAGATGAAAAAATAAAAATAGCTGTCTTTTTTCTAATGTCATTTTGGATTCATATGTTAAAATAGAGTCAGCAAATGAAGTTTTTGCTTTGAAGATGAAGCCAAATATTCATCTGCTAGATTTTAGTAGATATGGTGCAACAACTAGGAGGAATTATGAACAGAATTTCCATTGCTATAGATGGTCCTGCTGCTGCAGGAAAAAGTACAGTCGCTAAAATTGTGGCCAATAAATTGAGTTACATATATGTAGACACAGGTGCCATGTATAGGGGATTAACCTTTTTGGCGTTACAGGCAGGGATCGATCTCCAAGAAGAAGTACAATTAATGGAGCTGTTAAAAAAAACAGAAATATTATTAAAACCTTCCGAGAATGGCCAGCGGGTATTGGTAAATGGAAGAGATGTTTCCAGTGAAATTCGTGGCGCTGAAGTGACGAATCAAGTTTCTATTGTGGCTAAACATCGATTGATTCGAGAAGAGATGGTTAGAAGGCAAAAAAGCTTAGCAGCAGAGGGCGGAGTGGTGATGGATGGTAGGGATATCGGAACACATGTCATTCCGACTGCCGAGGTTAAAATCTTTCTACTTGCAAGTGTAGAGGAAAGAGCCCAGAGGCGACATGCTGAAAATATCGAAAAAGGTTATCCTTCCGATTTAGAAACATTAAAAGAAGAAATTGCCGCAAGGGATAAGCTTGACTCTGAGAGGGAAGTCGCTCCTTTAAAAAAAGCTGATGATGCTGTTGTTATTGATACAACGTCTAAATCAATAGATGAAGTCGTTGAATCAATTATGACATTGGCAATGGAAAGGATCGGATGAGATGTCTTTTTATACATTTGCAAAATCAGTTGTCTATGGAATTTTAAAACCAATCTATCGGATGGAAGTGATAGGCAAGGAGAATTTTCCGAAAGAAGGCGGGGTTTTGCTTTGTGCAAACCATATCCATAATTTTGACCCTCCGATAGTAGGAATTGTTGCTCCGCGGACGATTCATTTTATGGCCAAAGAGGAGTTATTTTCAGTACCTATTCTTGGGAAATTGCTTCCTCATTTAAACGCATTTCCTGTCAAACGAGGCATGAGTGATCGAGAAGCACTTCGCAAAGGACTTAAAGTATTAAAAGAAGGAAAGGTCCTCGGTCTCTTTCCCGAGGGAACTCGGAGTAAAACAGGAGAGCTTGGCAAAGGATTAGCGGGAGCTGGTTTTTTTGCCTTAAGAACAGATGCTGAAGTTGTGCCATGCGCGATCATTGGTCCTTACAAAGCTTTTTCAAAGTTAAAAGTTGTGTATGGAAAGCCTATTGATATGCGACAACTGAGAGAAACAAAGGCTTCGCCTGAGGAGACAACAGAAGTGATTATGAATGAAATTCGCCTTTTAATTGAGGCCCATAAGAGGGATGTGTGATTCTTCTTTCTTGACAAAAAGAAGCATTTGTAAGAAGTTATAGAAAAGTGCAGATTGCTTGTACATGACATTTGAATTGTCTGAAGGGTTATATGTTTTTAACTATAATTCTTTTGGAGTGATGTTTGGAAAATGAATTAATTCATTAATATTTTTCTTTTTTAGGAAGTAGCGATTGGATTAAGGAGGAGTACATATGTCCGAAGAGATGAATCAAGTAGAAGTGAAAAATTTTGAGATCGGTGATAGTGTCATCGGTACTGTTTCCAAAGTTGAAGAAAAGCAGGTAATCGTAAATATTGAAGACAGCAAGCTTGATGGAATTATTCCCATTAGTGAGCTTTCTAGTCTGCATATTGAAAAGGCTAGCGATGTTGCCGAAGTTGGTCAAGAGCTTGAACTTGAAGTAACTAAAGTTGAAGAAGATGCCTTAATTTTATCTAAAAGAAAAGCAGATGCTAAAAAGGCATGGAGCGTTTTAGAGCAAAAATATCAATCTGGAGAGATTTTTGAGGCGGAAGTTAAAGATGTCGTTAAAGGCGGTCTCGTTGTGGACTTAGGTGTAAGAGGATTTGTTCCCGCATCTCTCGTTGAAGCTCATTTTGTTGAAGATTTCTCGGAATATAAGGATAAGACATTAACTTTTAAAATTGTTGAATTGGACCAAGAGAAAAACCGCTTAATCCTTTCTCACCGTGCCGTTGTTGAGGAAGAAATAGGCAAGCAGAAATTAGCTCTTCTTGATTCACTCCAACCTGGGCAAGTTTTGGAAGGAACAGTTCAAAGGATCACCGATTTTGGGGCATTTGTTGATATCGGGGGGATTGATGGTTTAGTCCATATTTCTCAGTTATCGCATGAACATGTTCAAAAACCAGCGGATGTTGTCCAAGAAGGTCAGAAAGTTAATGTTAAAGTATTGAATGTAGATAGAGACAATGAGAGAATTTCATTGTCCATTAAGGAAACCTTACCAGGACCATGGCATAATCTTGCTGAAAAAGCTCCGAAGGACTCTGTTCTTGATGGAGTTGTAAAACGTCTTGTATCCTACGGTGCTTTCGTCGAAGTGTTCCCAGGTGTAGAGGGATTAGTCCATATTTCTCAAATTTCCCATAAGCATATTGGAACTCCTCATGAAGTACTTCAAGAGGGACAAACAATTAAAGTAAAAGTTCTTGAAGTAAATGAAGATATCCAAAGATTATCTTTAAGTATAAAAGAGCTTGAAGAGAAGGAACCGGAATTTTCTGATTATGAACTTCCAGAAGAATCTAAAGGATTCCAATTAGGGGAAATGATCGGTGAACAACTTAAAAAGATAAAAGAATAGAGTCATTTTGATTCACTGTTATGATGAATATATGATAATGGGCAAAAATATATAGAAAAGACTTTCAAAAAGGTGATAATAGGTGACGAGAGCAAAAAGGAAATCAGAACATATACAGCATGCTTTAAAAATTGGCCAAAGCAGACTCACTGGTTTCGATGACATTACTTTTATTCACCAAAGCTTACCTGATTGTTCTATAGAGCAAGTGCAATTAAGAACTAAAATTGGCGAACTTACTTTAAGTTCGCCAATTTTTATAAATGCAATGACAGGTGGTGGCGGTGAAGCGACATGGAAAGTTAATCGAAAATTAGCGATTGTAGCAAGAGAGGCAAATGTTCCGATCGCAGTCGGTTCACAAATGTCTGCCTTAAAGGATCCTTCTGAGGAGAGAACCTTTAAAATCGTACGTGAAGAGAATCGGGACGGGCTTGTTTTTGCAAATTTAGGAAGTGAAGCTACTGTCGAACAAGCAAAAGCAGCGGTTGATATGCTTGAGGCGAATGCATTGCAAATTCATTTAAATACCATTCAGGAGTTAACGATGCCTGAAGGAGATCGAAGTTTTGTCGGCGCCCTTAGGAGAATCGAGTCTATCGTAGACAATCTTGAGGTTCCGGTTATCGTTAAGGAAGTCGGTTTTGGAATGGGGCGTGAAACAGTTGAAAAACTTCAGAGTGTTGGAGTGACGGCTGTTGATGTTGGAGGTTTTGGCGGTACAAATTTTGCCAAGATTGAAAACGAAAGAAGAAGCAAACTTTTAACCTTTTTTAATGATTGGGGCATTCCAACCGCCATATCTATTATCGAAGCAGCTAAAGTGAGTCGAAATGTTTCAGTAATAGGTTCTGGCGGAATTCAAAATAGTCTCGATATTATTAAAGCGATCTCACTCGGTGCTTCAGCAACAGGTCTTGCTGGGCAAATTTTAAAAATACTTGTTAATGACGGATATGAAGCGCTGATTGAGGAAATTGAAGAGATGAAAAATGAGCTACGAATTATGATGACCGCACTTGGAGCAAAAACATTATCAGAGCTCCAGCATGTTCCTTTGCTTATATCAGGTCAAACTCATCATTGGCTAACTGAAAGAGGAATTGATTCAAAAGGATACAGCCAACGAACATAAACTTTAAAAGTAAAGCTCCCTGTGCGAAAAAGCGCTGGGAGCTTTACTGTTCTTCATGAACATACGGTGCTAAACAGGGAACTTCCGCTTTTCTTTGTCCAGCTACAGCGGCTATCTCCTAGCAAACTTCAGCCCACCTCCCTACGATAAGTCGATAGCGAATCGCTTCCGCTCTTCGTATCTCCTTTATCTCAGTCGCTGTTCTTCCAGTTTGTACGGAGATGAACGAGCCGTTTCCGCTTTTCTTTGTCCAGCTACAGCGGCTATCTCCTAGCAAACTTCAGATCCTCTCCCTACGATAAGTCAAACTCGATTCGCTTTCGCTTCTCGGTTTTCCTTTATCTCAGTCGAGGCCCTTCCAGTTTGTACGGAGATGAACGAGCCGCTTCCGCTTTTCTCTGTCCAGCTTCAGTTCCCTAACGCCTATTGGACTTCCGGTTGCCTCCCTACGATAAGTCGATAGCGAATCGCTTCCGCTCTTCGTATGTCCTTTATCTCAGTCAGCCCCGTCCAGTCCATACGGCGCTAAACAGGGAACTTCCGCTTTTCTTTGTCCAGCTACAGCGGCTATCTCCTAGCAAACTTCAGCCCACCTCCCTACGATAAGTCGATAGCGAATCGCTTCCGCTCTTCGTATCTCCTTTATCTCAGTCGCTGTTCTTCCAGTTTGTACGGAGATGAACGAGCCGCTTCCGCTTTTCTATTTCCCATTGTTTAGTTTTTCTGCTTCTTGTGGGCTGGACATTTTTGTGGCTCCTGGATAATGGAGTGCTTGATCACGATCAGATTCTGCTTTTTTATTTTTGGCTATCTTTTTTTGTTGACGATCTTTTCCCATGCTGGCCACCTCCTAACTTATAACATCCATCATTTTTTATCATCCTATTCAGCTTTTTGTGGTTCGTAAAAGTTTATTTCGTGCAGATTAAAGTACATAACGATGAGACATAATGGAGATGATAGGAGGTAACAGAATGGAAGGGATTTTCTTTTTTTGGTTATTTTGGATTTTTTGGATTATCACCACTTTTTTTATGAGTAAAAGTCGTTTAAGACTTGTACTATCTGCTGCTATTTTAAGTGTCATTATTTTGTCTACTTATACAATGAAATGGTTCACTCTTAATATTTCCGCTTCAAGCTTGTTTCTGCTTTTAGCTACGTATGTAATAATGGCCAAGCAAAAGGGAAGGAAAGGTTTATATCTCTTTATAACCTCCTTTATTATCATGCTGGCGTTTACAACCTTTCATCTATATGAACTATATGATCCAGTATGGCTTATCTTTGATCGAAATATGATGTTATCTTTTCTGTTAACTTACATTACCTTACTTTTGCACCATGATGTGAAGTTTCGCATCATCACCCTTATTTGTGGTTCCATACATGGAGAGATTCTTTACGCAGCGATCTTAAAACATATTACTCCCTCCTATTTAATTGGCTCATTCGCCTATTTAGATGTCATCTCAATCTCGCTCGGTCTTTTGCTCATTATAAATGGCTTTAAAAAGGTATCATCCTATTTTGAATATCAAATTAAACATCTTGAAAGGGGAAAGCAAAAACCATCATGAGTGAATATACATACCCCATACTACTTGGGATTATTATTGGAACTTTAACAAGAGTTTATATGCTGAGAACAGATTATCGCCAGTATCCAACGTATTTGCATGGGAAGATTATTCATATTGCTTTAGGTTTTATTGCTGCTGGTTTAGGGGCGCTTGCAGTCCCATCTATTTTGGAGGAAGATTTCACGGCAGTTACCTTTTTAACGATTGCCGCGTCTCAATTTAGAGAGGTGCGTAATATGGAACGGAATACATTAACGGAAATGGATAGCTATGAACTTGTTCCGAGGGGAAAAACATATATTGAAGGAATAGCTATCGCGTTTGAGAGCCGTAATTATTTAGTGATTTTTACTTCCCTTTTGACAACACTTGGGTATATTTTGACGAATTTATGGGGCGGTTTACTTGTAGGAGTAATTGCTTTTTTTCTTTCGAAGATTTTAATGGCTGGTGGAAAACTTGAAGATATTGTGGAAATTGAGTATGTGGAGCCGAGATTTGATAGCTCAGGATTATATGTTGAAAATATTTATATTATGAATATTGGATTGCCCGAAAGAAGAAAAGAGGTTTTGCGCTATGGAATGGGCTTTATATTGAAACCTAAAAATTTCGATTCGCGCTCAACAATAGCGAATTTGGGGCAACGACAAGCAATTTTACATGATGTTTCTACCGCGCTAGGTGTTTATCGAGACTCAGGAACCCCCGCGCTAGTTCCTTTGGCGAAAAGAGATTTAGATGATGGCAGAATTGGTATTTTTGTTTTGCCTCAAGAAAGGGATATTGAAAGGGCAATTGAAATCATCGGCAAAGTACCGACATTAGAAAATGCGATCCGGATGCCGACAGAAAGAAAGAAAAAGGAAGAGGGGATGTAGCAGATGGATTTTGAAAAATTTATTCTTGCAGTCATCACAACGAATCCAAAGAAGGCCCCGTCAGGAGTTGCTGTATTTCATTGTGACAATAAGGAAGAGATGGATGAAATTACTGCTAATCTTGAGGCGATCTTGGACGGAATTGCCCATTCGTTAACAGAGGATTTATATATTATTGTGAAGCATTAATATGTCAGAGCACTTTTTTCATGCTATTCTTTATGACTTTTATCCATACAAAGTTGTATTACTTCAATCTTTTCATTGCGAGGGTGTATTCACTTTGTTAATATAATTAGGTTAGACCCTTCTCATATGGAAGGGTTTCTTTACTAAGGAAATGCTGCTTTAAAAGAAAATTTATCAAGATGTAAACACTTTAGAAAAATTGCAAGTGTAGTCTATAAGAAGGAAAGGGTGATGTTCATGGTGAAACCAGTAGTAGCCATAGTTGGACGTCCAAATGTAGGTAAATCAACGATTTTTAACCGAATCGTAGGAGATCGGGTTTCGATTGTCGAAGATATTCCAGGGGTAACGAGGGATCGGATATATAGTGCTGCAGAGTGGTTAACTCATGATTTTAATATTATTGATACAGGTGGAATTGACATTGGGGATGAACCGTTTTTAGATCAGATTCGTCAACAAGCTGAAATTGCAATTGACGAAGCAGATGTGATTATTTTTCTCACCAATGGCCGAGAAGGAGTGACTGCTGCTGATGAAGAAGTCGCGAAAATTTTGTATAAGGCAAAAAAACCAGTTGTTTTAGCTGTTAACAAAATTGATAACCCAGAGATGAGGGAGCAAATTTATGATTTTTACTCCTTAGGATTTGGGGAACCATTCCCGATTTCGGGTGCTCATGGCTTAGGATTAGGGGATTTATTGGATGAGGCAGCGAAGCATTTTCCGAAGGACGAGGGAGATCATTATGATCCAGACACTATTAAATTCTCGTTAATAGGTCGCCCAAATGTAGGAAAATCTTCCCTTGTTAATGCCATTCTTGGAGAAGAACGAGTAATTGTTAGCAATATTGCTGGCACAACCCGTGATGCGATCGACTCAATGGTGACAGTGAATGGGCAAAAGTATGTCATTATTGATACAGCTGGTATGCGCAAAAAAGGTAAGGTCTATGAAAGTACAGAAAAATATAGTGTTTTGCGTGCTTTAAGGGCAATTGAAAGATCAGACGTTGTTCTAGTTGTTCTAGATGGAGAAGAAGGAATTATTGAACAGGATAAAAAAATAGCTGGTTATGCCCATGAGGCTGGAAGAGCAGTGGTCATCGTAGTTAACAAGTGGGATGCTGTTGAAAAAGATGAGAAAACAATGAAAGACTTTGAACAGAAAATTAGAGATCATTTTCTATTTTTGGATTACGCTCCGATCGTGTTTTTATCAGCTTTAACAAAAAAACGCATACATACTTTAGTTCCGATGATCGATATGGCAAGTGAAAACCATATGAGAAGAGTGGAAACAAGCGTTTTAAATGATGTTATAATGGATGCTGTAGCTATGAATCCAACACCAACAGATAAGGGGAAAAGGTTGAAGATTTACTATGCAACACAAGTTGCTGTCGGTCCTCCAACATTTGTTGTTTTTGTCAATGATCCAGAATTAATGCATTTTTCTTACCAACGCTTTTTAGAAAATCGCATCCGTGATGCGTTTGGATTTGAAGGTACCCCGATAAAAATCTTTGCTCGTGAACGTAAATAAAAAGTTTGCAAAAAAAGATAGGCCATTTTTTCTAATGCTTAAAGTAGCATTAAACTTTTTCAATATCGCTTTTTCCCATAATTTTAGGAGCCTTCACTTTGTCTAAAGTAATGTGTGAAAACAGCGTTCACTAATTAAGTTAAGGACGTGATAATGTGGAAAGGAAAAGAGAAAAAATCTCCGTCATCGGTGCTGGGAGCTGGGGAACGGCATTAGCAATGGTCCTTGCAGATAATGGGCATGAGGTTAGACTTTGGGGACATAATCCTCAGCAAATCGAGGAAATTAATAATAATCATAGCAATGAAAAATATTTACCAGGAGTTACGCTTCCGCAAGAAGTTGTGGGCTATTCGTCGCTGCAAACAGCATTAGAAAATATTGACCTCATTCTTTTAGCTGTTCCGACTAAAGCGATTCGAGAAGTGCTTAAGCAGATTCAAGAAGTTCAGGAACGTCCGTTAACAATCGTCCATGTAAGCAAAGGGATTGAGCCAGATACATTGATGACAATCTCTGAAATGATAGAGGATGAAATGAAGGCGGAGCTTCTGAAAGATGTTGTTGTACTTTCGGGACCGAGTCATGCTGAAGAGGTTAGTCGCAGGTTTATTACAACGGTAACGGTTTCCTCGAAAAATATGGGGGCAGCCGAAAGAATCCAAGACTTATTTATTAATTCTTATTTTCGAGTGTATACGAATCCGGATATTGTTGGTGTCGAAATCGGAGGCGCCTTAAAGAATATCATTGCTCTCGCTGCTGGGATTACTGATGGGCTTGGTTATGGTGATAATGCCAAAGCAGCATTGATCACAAGAGGGCTTGCTGAGATTGCCCGATTAGGTACGAAAATGGGCGCAAGTCCGTTAACCTTTTCAGGTTTAACGGGTATTGGTGATTTAATTGTTACATGTACAAGCGTGCATTCAAGAAACTGGAGAGCTGGAAATTTATTAGGGAAAGGTCAAAAATTACAAGAGGTTTTGGACAATATGGGAATGGTTGTTGAAGGGGTAAGAACAACAAAAGCTGCCTATCAATTGGCAGCAAAATTTGAAGTGAAAATGCCGATTACGACAGCACTTCATAATGTCCTATTTAAAGACGCTAGTCCGAAAGGTGAAGTGGATTCCTTAATGTCACGCGTTAAAACCCATGAAATGGAGGATTTGGCAAACGTTCTCTCGAGTGACCAGATCTAAGTCGTAACCAGTTAATGGAAACGTGGTGTATGTCTATAATATTTTCAAAATATAGGCTTTCGAGGATGCGATTTATCTTGGCGATGCATACAATGGGAGCGAAGCAAACTGGTGAAATGAACAGGGTGTATGGTGTATTTAGTCATTTTAGGCTAAAGTAAAGAGCAGCCCCCTACTTTACTTTAGTCTTTTTTTGTATTTTTTATTTGTAGGGAATCTTTGGTAAGTAAAGATATAATGCTATATCATTCATAGGACAAATGATTTACTTAACTGTTATGGCTTATGTTATAATAATTCGGAAAATGACAGTGGAATCCTTATCTTTGCTTCCTTCCATGTCCTTATTAGAACGATATTTTAGTTGAATCTCTAAGTCTCTCGAAGGAGTTGATGATATGTCACCAGCAATGTTAAAAATGTGGATCTCGATCTCTGCAATGGGATTCATGTTTATTTCGATCATTATGATTTATTTTAGCCGTTATAAATTAAAAAATAGTGTTATAAAGTTTATTACTGCTCTCATTGCGTACGTTTTAATGATCTTTAGCGGGATTATTATTTTTTTCGTAGTTTTAAGTGGCCCGACGACATAAACTATTTATCAATACATAGAATAGAAGGATTGATACTTATGAATAAAGGAATACTTTTTTTGTCCATTTGCCTGATCACATCCGCTATTTTAACGGGCTGTGCTTACCCACAGGACAAGTTAGCTCAAAATCAGACTCCATATCAAGATCAAGTTACAGCTGTTCAATCCGCAGTTGAAAAATTTCAAGAGGACAAGGGTGGAATTCTCCCAATCAAAACGAAAGAAAACGATACCCCAATTTATCAAAAATATTTGCTAGATTTTAAACAGCTTGTGCCTCAATATATGGCGGAGCCACCAGGAAATGCGTTTGAATCTGGCGGGGTTTTTCAATATGTTTTAATTGATGTGGAAACAAACCCAACTGTGAAAATATTCGATTTGCGGGTTGCAGAAACCATTAGAGATATAAATTTAAGAATTTCAATGCAAGATTATCCACCTTACAAAGAGAGGATCGCTGATGGCGTCTTCTCATTGGACTATGAACAACTTGGTTTCAAGGAAGAACCAGTCGTGATTAGCCCATATACTAGTCAAGAACTTCCATTAGTGATAAATGGAAATGCGGAAGTATTTGTAGATTATCGCAAAGATTTATATCAAATTTTGCAAGATGGTTCAAAACCTTTGCAACCAGGTGTGGATATTAGAACTGTACTCCATGAGGATTCATTATTTGTTCCTGCTTACTCATTGCCGTATACAATTGATGCAGAAACAAATGAAATCATTTTTATGCCTTCTTAATCATGTTTTCTATTCTAAATTTGCAGTCATAACCCTTTTCTTACGGAATATATTGTAGGAGAAGGGTTTTTATTATACTTAATTAATCCATTTTAAGTAAAAATGAGAAATTAAAAAAAGGATTTTCTCATAGCTCCTTTTAATTTGAAATGAAATTGATAAATAAGGAGGTATTTTTAAAGAAAATTGTCATAACTGAGTAGGACAACATCATACACATATATTGTCTAAGTATCGTAATGAACTCGATATGAAAGTTCTAAATGGCAATAAATTAGGATAACTATTATCCCACTAACTCACGATTTCAGGAGGGGATCACTTGGAAAAGGTAGATATTTTTAAGGATATCGCTGAAAGAACGGGCGGCGATATTTATTTAGGAGTTGTTGGAGCAGTACGAACAGGTAAGTCAACTTTTATCAAGAAATTCATGGAGCTCGTTGTTTTACCGAATATGGATAACGAGGCAGATCGTGCTCGTACCCAAGATGAATTGCCTCAAAGTGCAGCTGGTAGAACGATCATGACGACAGAACCAAAGTTTGTTCCTAATCAAGCGGCTACAGTTCATGTCAGCGAAGGATTAGATGTCAATATTCGTTTAGTAGATTGTGTTGGGTATACTGTACCAGGAGCGAAAGGATACGAAGATGAAAATGGCCCTCGAATGATCAATACTCCATGGTACGAAGAGCCGATACCTTTCCACGAAGCAGCTGAAATTGGCACAAGAAAAGTAATTCAAGAGCATTCAACCATCGGTGTTGTCGTGACAACTGATGGAACAATTGGAGAAATTCCAAGAGTGGACTACATTGAAGCTGAAGAAAGAGTTATTGAAGAGTTAAAGGAAGTTGGGAAACCATTTATTATGGTGATTAATAGTGTTCAGCCGCATCACCCGAATACAGAGGCTCTTCGTCATGAACTAGCTGAAAAATATGATATTCCAGTGCTTGCTATGAGTATAGAAGGAATGCGTGAGGCTGATGTTCTAAATGTTATGCGCGAAGCTCTTTATGAATTTCCTGTCCTGGAGGTCAATGTTAACCTTCCAAGCTGGGTGATGGTATTGAAAGAAGATCATTGGCTCAGAGAAAGCTATCAGGAAGCTGTAAAGGATACAGTTAAAGATATTAAAAGGCTGCGGGATGTCGACCGAGTTGTACATCTCTTTGGCGATTATGAATTTATTGATAGAGCAGGATTAGCTGGTATTGAAATGGGTCAAGGGGTTGCGGAAATTGACCTTTTTGCTCCAGATGAGCTGTATGATGATATTTTAAAAGAAATTGTCGGTGTGGAAATAAGGGGAAGAGATCATCTATTAGAATTGATGCAAGATTTTGCTCATGCAAAGCAAGAGTATGACCAGATTTCAGATGCGTTAAAAATGGTAAAACAAACTGGATATGGAATTGCTGCACCAACACTTGCTGACATGAGTTTAGACGAGCCGGAAATCATTCGCCAAGGTGCTCGTTTTGGTGTCAGATTAAAAGCTGTCGCACCGTCGATCCATATGATAAAAGTGGATGTGGAATCGGAATTCGCGCCGATTATCGGGACAGAGAAACAAAGTGAGGAACTGGTTCGATACTTAATGCAAGATTTTGAGGATGACCCATTATCAATTTGGAATTCTGATATTTTTGGCAGAAGCCTGAGCTCAATCGTAAGAGAAGGTATTCAAGCTAAGCTTTCATTAATGCCAGAAAATGCGAGATATAAATTAAAAGAAACACTTGAGAGAATTATTAATGAAGGCTCAGGTGGATTAATTGCGATTATTTTGTAACTGTTCAAGACTCCAGAATGGGGTCTTTTTTGTTGTTTTTTTCATAAATAGTCATTGACTCTTTGCGATCAATTATGAATAGATGTCGTTTGGCACGCTAACTTTTAGAGGTACGACAATGCCTCTCTTTTACCTACTCAAGTATGTTAGCTGTTAGTATACTTGTTAAAATAGAAGACGAGACGACTAGTTCAAAAAGAATTTCAAAGCAAGAATCCGTAGCTCCATCGGCATGTTCACAAATTTTAAATTTTTGTACCAGATAACGCTAATTTTACGCTTACTTACAAAATAGAGCATAGCAGTAAACAATAAGAATATTTACGACCCCATCTATTTAGTTGCAAACAATATATCGCCTTATATTTGAATATTGAAAAAGATTGTGCTGATCTCGACAAAATCCTGCAAAAACAGTTCAAAAAAGAAAAGATTACCATTAATTCGCTAAATTTTCTTGATAACCTTAAATGATTGTGATAATCTTTTAACAGAATTACTGTTGAAAGCGACATGAAGCCTTATAAATTAAGGTTTTTTAAGAGAAAAGCGTTGAAATCTTGATTTTTATCATTTAATATATGAAAAGAGGTTCATTCAATTGAAACGTTGATGTTATCACATTTATAAAGTGATAGACCTTTTTTTGTACGAAATTCTAATGTTTTAACCTATTAACCATGAAAAATGGCTAAAAATAGGGACAAATATGAGTCGCTACGTATAGAAATCAGTAATTTTGTTTAAAAATGATGATAAGAATGCAATTTTCAACTGAATGAGTCGAATTCTTTGGGAGGAGGTGAAAGGCATGAACAAGACAGAACTAGTTAATGCGGTTGCTGAAGCTAGCGAACTTTCTAAAAAGGACGCAACTAAAGCAGTAGACGCAGTATTTGATTCAATCTTAAATGCTTTAAAAGATGGTGATAAAGTACAATTAATCGGTTTCGGAAACTTTGAGGTACGTGAGCGCGCAGCTCGTAAAGGACGTAACCCTCAAACTGGTGAAGAAATTGAAATTTCTGCAAGCAAAGTACCTGCTTTCAAACCAGGTAAAGCGCTTAAAGATGCAGTAAAGTAATTACATAGTACTTTATACTTCTGATAATATATCTTGCTCGTTTACGAGTGGATATTCTTATCTTCTTGAAAAAGGCTCACGTTTATACGTGGGCTTTTTATTTTTTTGTTTCTTAAAGTAAATGGTTGACTACTCATTTCATGAGTAACCTTTTTCATGTCTTTGAGCTTCTGGCTGAAAGGTAGTCTTGAAATGATGAAAACAGGGAGAAAAGTTAAGTTTCTCCTGTTTTTAGTCAAAAGCGCCGTTATATTTCAAAGCTGAATTCCTTCTTTTTGCCTGTCTTTCGTAAGATGTGCTAAGATGTTAGTGTTATATTTAGGTTAGTTGATGAAGGATTAGGCTGAGGAGGATATGAATCATGTCAAAGGTCAATCGTGCCCAAATTGAAGAGGCGGTACGTTTAATATTAGAAGCGGTGGGGGATGACCCTAATCGAGAAGGGGTACTGGATACTCCGAAACGGGTAGCAAAAATGTATGAGGAAGTTTTCCAAGGAATTCATCAAGATCCACGTGAGTATTTTGAAACGATATTTAGTGAAGATCACGAAGAGTTGGTATTGGTTAAAGATATTCCGTTTTATTCTATGTGTGAACACCATCTTGTTCCTTTCTATGGAAAGGCTCATGTTGCTTATATCCCTAGGAATGGCCGAGTTACTGGTCTGAGCAAACTGGCAAGAGCAGTCGAAGCGGTAGCGAAAAGACCGCAGCTTCAAGAAAGGATCACGTCAACCGTTGCTGATGCAATGATGGAAAAGCTTGAACCACACGGTGTCATGATTGTCGTTGAAGCAGAACATATGTGTATGACTATGCGAGGGGTCAAAAAACCTGGTGCTAAAACCGTAACCACAGCTGTTAGGGGTACATTAGCTGAGGATAGTCAAGCTAGAGCTGAAATTTTATCGTTAATTAAACAGTAGTACGAAAAAGTATCGACTAAAATGTGAAATTTAGTCGATACTTTTTAAAATAGGTTCAGTAGTTTTCGCAAAACCTATAGGAAAGTCACTGTAATAATTGGTATGATGAGGGTACGACAAGTATTGAATGATAATCATTATGAATGGGGATGTGGAAGCGGATGGAAAACAAACCAAGTGGTGAATATTTAGTGATTAAAGCAATTGATGATGGAGTAAATGTAATTGGATTAACACGCGGCACAGATACGCGCTTTCATCACTCTGAGAAGCTAGATAGAGGAGAAGTTATGATTGCACAATTTACGGAACATACTTCAGCAATTAAAATAAGAGGAAATGCTAAAATATTGACCTCATACGGGGAAATAAGCAGCGGCGGAAACGAAGATTAAACTTCTTTTTTAAATTTGGTAATATTGTTAGTATATAACAATATACAGAATTATCTATATTTTTTCTTAAGAGGACCATAGTAGGACCTTTTATGATATAATTGTCCATGCGTTTATTTTTCAAAAGGTCGGGACAAAAAGTAAAAGTAGAATCTAGGGGATACAAGGGTGATTTCATGCTAAACCTTCAACAAAAACTAGAATACGTTCGGGAAAAAATAGAAGGAAAGATCCATCATCCCTTCTTAACACAAAATATCGAAGCGCCAATTATTGATGAAGATAAACTTTTCTTTCTTGTCTCTTTTCTTGATGATCTGAATGTTTCCATTGAAGATATGGAGAACTATGTAGTGCCCACAATGCTATTGCAAATTGCTCTTGATACCCATGATAAGGTTACGAACGATCTTTCAGGAGATTCCAATTTAAAACATAGGCAGTTAACGGTACTTGCCGGGGTCTATTATAGTGGTCTTTATTATAAAATTCTGGCCGATCAAGATAATATTGAAGTAATCAGATTGCTTGCTGAAGGAATTGAAACCATCAATGATCAAAAAATTATTGTTTATCAGCAAGAGCTAGATGGAATTGAAAAACTTATTGAATGTCTTAAAAATATCGAAGCATCTTTACATAAAAAACTGGTAAAACATTTACATGCAAAGGGTTGGGATGACGTCATCACCAATTTCTTATTAATTAAGCGCTTAAATAAAGAAAGGGAGCAGTTTGTTAAGTCCCATACGTCTGTTGTTTTTGAGGGATTAAAGAAATTGGTCTTCCCAAAGCATGAACATACTTTGAAAGAATTATCACATGAACAAAGGAATCATTTAGTATTTATTTGCGATAAATATATAAGCTTTTCAAAAGAGCTGTTAGTAAAAGCAAAAAATAAGCTGCCACTTTTAAATGAAGCGGTTGAAAGCAAAATTGAAGTGGTTTTAAACCAGCATCAAATAGGTGTGAATTCGCTTGTGGAAGAAGGGTAAGAAAATGGACCAGTCAAAAGAACAACGTGTACATGGTGTTTTTGAAAAAATCTCTGACAACTATGACAAGATGAATTCAGTGATCAGTTTTCAGATGCATAAAAAATGGCGTGAAGACACGATGAAGAGAATGAATGTCAAGGCCGGTTCTAAAGCGTTAGATGTATGCTGCGGTACAGCAGACTGGACAATTGCCTTAGCAGGAGAAGTAGGTTCGAACGGAGAAGTTATTGGGCTTGACTTTAGTAAAAACATGCTAAAAGTTGGTGAAGAAAAGGTTAACGATTTGCATTTGCGTAACGTTCAATTAGTTCATGGAAATGCGATGGAGTTGCCGTTTCCTGATCAGACCTTTGATTATGTCACGATCGGTTTTGGTCTTCGGAATGTGCCGGATTACTTGCAAGTGCTAAAGGAAATGAATCGTGTTCTCAAGCCTGGAGGAATCGGAGTCTGTCTAGAAACATCTCAGCCGACTATGTTTGGGTATCGACAGTTGTTCTATTTTTACTTCCGGTTTATTATGCCGTTTTTTGGAAAGCTTTTTGCGAAGAGCTATAATGAATATGCTTGGCTTCATGAGTCAGCAAAGGATTTCCCTGGAATGAAAGAACTTGCAAAAATGTTTGAGCAGGCAGGATTCAAGAAGGTAAGCTACAAGCCTTACAGTGGCGGTGCGGCTGCTGTACATATTGGCCACAAAGAATAAGGGTAGGTTGACTCTTATTACGTGTTAAAGTTTTTAGGATTGGTGACGTCGTAATGAAACTAAAGATGGTGTATTCATTTTTAAGCTCTGATATAAATATTATAGAAAATTCATTAGAAGAAACGGTGAAGGGAGAATCTCCACTTTTGCAGGAAGCATCCTTGCATCTACTGCAGGCAGGAGGCAAAAGGATTCGCCCTGTTTTTGTATTATTGGCAGCAAAGTTTGGAAGCTACGATATCCAAGTGGTTAAAGATGTTGCCGTTGCTTTGGAACTTATCCATATGGCCTCTTTAGTTCACGATGATGTTATTGATGATGCTGATCTGCGTCGTGGAAGACCGACGATCAAAAGTAAATGGGATAATCGTTTTGCTATGTATTCTGGAGATTATATCTTTGCAAAATCATTAGAATTAATGACAAATGTAGAAAATCCGGTTGCACATCAAATTTTATCTAATACGATTGTAGAACTTACGATCGGTGAAATTGAACAAATTAAGGATAAGTATCGTTTCGAACAAAATTTGCGTGATTATTTGTTAAGAATCAAAAGAAAGACTGCTCTACTAATTGCAGCGAGCTGTCAGTTGGGAGCGATTGCTGCCGGAGTTGAGGAGGAAGTCCACCGCAAGCTAGCACGTTTCGGTTATTTTGTAGGAATGAGTTTTCAAATTACCGACGATGTTCTCGATTTTACAGGCACTGAAAAAGAGCTTGGAAAGCCTGCTGGAGGAGATTTACTTCAAGGCAACATTACTCTTCCTGTGCTATTTGCAATGAAGGATGAGAAGCTGCGCAGTGAAATTATTAAGGTGCATGAAAACATTGACTCAGATGAAATGACTCGCATTATTGAGCTTATAAAGAATTCAAATGCAATTGAAAAATCTCTTGAGTTTAGCGATCGATACTTAGATAAGGCGCTTGAGGTGCTTGATGAGCTCCCAAATAATAAGGCGAAAAAGACGCTAAGAGAAATTGCTCTTTATATTGGCAAAAGAAAATCATAAAAAAGGTTAGCGACAAGTAGTTCGCTCTTTATGATCACTAATTAAAAACAGATTGAATCCTCTGTTGCCATTATGTGAGATTAATGGTAATATTTTTCGTGGGCTGTCATAATATTTAAGTCCATACATATAGACAAACAGTAGGAGTGGAGCATATGGAAAAGACTTTTTTAATGGTTAAACCTGATGGTGTGCAACGCAGTCTAATTGGTGACATCGTTTCTCGTTTTGAAAAAAAAGGCTTTCAACTAGTTGGTGCGAAGTTAATGAGTATACCTCAAGAATTAGCTGAGCAACATTATGGCGAGCATAAGGAGCGTCCTTTCTTTGGTGAGTTAGTTGATTTCATTACTTCTGGACCTGTATTTGCAATGGTATGGGAAGGCGAAAATGTTATTGCAACTGCACGTAGTATGATGGGGGCGACCAATCCTAAGGACGCAGCACCTGGAACAGTACGTGGAGATTATGCAGCTACAGTTGGGAAGAATATTATTCATGGTTCAGACTCTCCTGCAAGCGCTGAAAGAGAAATTTCTTTATTTTTCAAGGAAGAAGAGCTTGTTTCTTACTCAAAACAAATTAGTGAATGGATTTATTAATTAAAATTTAATGATGATTCTGAAAAAAGTAAGCGCTTGTATAATTTGCAAGTGCTTTTTTAATATTTTTTGAAATGATTGATTTTAGAATTGTATTTTTTTATTCGCTTTTAAGCTATACTTAAAAAAAGTTGATAATTATAGGGAGAAAGAAATGACAAAGGATTACGAACAATTTGTTGAAAACATTAAGAGGATAACGGGAATTGACCTTTCATTATATAAAGAAGCGCAAATGAAAAGAAGACTCACATCCCTCTATGAAAAAAAGGCTTTCGCTCTTTTAATGAGTATTTTATGGCTCTTAAAGAGAATAAAACGCATTTGGATGAATTTTTGGATCGCATGACGATCAATGTTTCAGAATTTTATCGAAATGGAAAACGGTGGGAAGTGCTAGAGAAAAAAATCTTGCCGAAGCTGTTGGCAAAAAACAGTCGCTTAAAAATTTGGAGTGCTGCCTGTTCTACAGGAGAAGAGCCATATACGATTGCCATGATTATGTCGAAATTACAGCCGCTTTCTCAAGTTCAGATTCTGGCAACTGATATAGATGAAAATGTTATTTCCAGAGCAAAAATAGGTGCCTATCCTGAAAGAGCTTTAAATGAAGTTCCGGATGATATAAGACGCAAATATTTTAAACAGGATGGCAGCTTATTTTATATATCAGATGAAATCAAGAAAACTGTAACATTTAAAAAACAAAATTTGTTGGCAGATCCATTTGCTGGACCATATGATCTCATTGTCTGTAGAAATGTTCTCATTTATTTTACGGAAGAAGCGAAAGATATACTGTATAAGAAGTTTAGCAGTGCCCTTAAAGAAGACGGTATTTTCTTTGTTGGCAGTACGGAGCAGATTTTTAACCCAAGCTTGTATGATTTTGAAACAGAAGATACTTTTTTTTATCGAAAAAAATAAGAGCGGAAATGCTCTTTTTTTTGACTATTTCATAGGAAACGTTAGTTTTTATCTTTTTAAAGTAGTACTAAAAAGATCGCTCCTAAGTCGATGAAGCGCTAGAAGGAATCTTTTTTCTCTCTCGTTTTATCGAGACAGGCTAAACAGCTTTTATAATAAAGTTTAATGATTAATCGTAGAAAGGATTATGAATGATGCCAGAACAGTGTGAAAGTGCTAACTAGCGTATATTAAGGACAAAATATAGGCAATATTTTAAATTTTTTACTATTCTTCTTTACGTACGTATGTTATATTGGTACATAATCCTTTAATGAGTTGAAGGAGGAAAGAGTTATGAGATACATAACAGCGGGAGAGTCACATGGCCCCCAATTGACAACAATTATCGAAGGACTGCCGGCAGGAATGCCTTTAGTGGCTGAAGAAATTAATGAGCAATTAGCACGTCGCCAAAAAGGTTATGGCCGAGGTCGCAGAATGCAAATTGAAAAAGATACTGTTCAAATAACAAGCGGAGTGCGACACGGTTTAACCCTCGGTTCTCCAGTAGCATTGGTGGTTGCGAACGATGACTGGAAGCATTGGACAAAAATAATGGGACAAGAGCCACCTGATCTTGAAGATGGTGCAGAGGTAAAACGAAAAATTACGCGCCCACGACCAGGGCATGCTGACTTGAATGGTGGTCTCAAGTATGGACATCGCGATTTACGCAATGTTTTGGAGCGATCATCAGCACGTGAAACAACCGTAAGAGTAGCTGCTGGAGCAGTTGCGAAGAAGCTGTTATCTTTGCTTGGTATTGAAGTAGCATCTCACGTGATTGAAATTGGTGGAATTAAAAGTGAAGTTAGAAATTACGAATCAATGAACTCATTAAAGGAAATTGCTGAAAATTCCCCTGTTCGCTGTTTAGATCCAAAGGCTGAGACAGCGATGATGAAGGCGATTGACGAAGCAAAGGAAAATGGAGATTCAATCGGTGGCATTGTAGAGGTTATTGTGGAAGGGGTACCTGCAGGAGTAGGTAGTTATGTTCATTTTGATCGCAAGCTCGATGCTAAGCTTGCTGCAGCTATTGTTAGTATTAACGCCTTTAAAGGTGTAGAATTCGGCATTGGCTTCGAAGCTGCAAGAAAACCCGGGAGCGCAGTACATGATGAAATTGTATGGCATGAGAAGGAAGGCTATTCTCGAAAAACAAATCGATTAGGTGGATTCGAAGGCGGGATGACAACCGGGATGCCGATAGTGGTTCGAGGTGTGATGAAGCCAATACCAACTTTATACAAACCGCTTCAAAGTGTGGATATCGATTCAAAGGAGCCTTTTTCAGCAAGTATTGAACGTTCAGATAGCTGTGCGGTTCCGGCAGCTGCTGTTGTCGCCGAGCACGTTGTTGCATGGGAAATAGCGACAGCGATTGTGGAGCAATTTTACGCCGATAGACTAGACACATTGATAAGCACGATTGAACAGCAGCGTAAGTTTGCGAGGGAATTCTAATGGAATCACTGCAGATTCATACCGATTCTAAAAGTTATCCGGTATTTTTGGGTGGAGGGGTCATATCTGTCCTTCCCAACTTTTTAAAAACCCACTTTCCTTTATTAACGAAAGTAGTTATTTTTACAGATAGCAATGTTGGAGAAAGATATTTACCGACTTTGGAAAGTGTACTTTCTGAGTTTCACCTTTATACCTATATCATTCCTAATGGTGAATATGCAAAAACTTTTGATGTTTATCAAAGCTGTTTAACTTATTGTTTAGAAAAAAAGCTGGATCGTAAATCACTAGTCATAGCATTTGGTGGAGGCGCTGTTGGTGATCTCAGTGGTTTTGTTGCTGCAACTTTTATGAGAGGAATTCCTTTTATTCAAATGCCGACTACGATTCTTGCCCATGACAGTGCGGTTGGTGGAAAGGTTGCGATTAATCACCCTTTAGGGAAGAATATGATAGGCGCTTTTTATCAACCAGAAGCTGTCTTTTATGATTTAAACTTTCTTAGCAGCCTTTCCCTTATGGAAAGAAGATCAGGATTCGCTGAGGTAATAAAGCATAGTTTGATCCAAGATGAGGCTTTTTACCAGTGGTTACTTGCGAATATTTCTGATTTAACTGCTCTTACTTCTGAACAACTAGAATATATGCTTAAAAAAGGAATTCAGATAAAGAATGTGATTGTTTCTCAGGATGAAAAGGAAAAAGGGATACGAGCTTTTTTGAACTTTGGCCATACCTTAGGGCATGCGATTGAAGCGGAAGCGGGCTATGGAAAAGTGACACATGGTGAGGCTGTTTTAATCGGAATGTTATTTGCGTTGAAGTTAAGCAAAAATTTGTTTAACGTTTCGTTTCATTACGAAAAGTTTAAAGATTGGGTGGAGAAGCTCGGTTATAAGACCTCGATTCCAGAAGGGTTAAATTCTCAATCTTTGCTTGAACGTATGAAGCAAGATAAAAAATCGGTTGATGGTCATATTCAATTTGTGCTTCTTAAAAGAATTGCAAAGCCTGTTGCGGTTCCGTTAGAGGATCAGTTTCTGCTAACTGAGTTAAAGCAGTTTCAACAAGATTGATGTTAAAGAGGTGAAAGCTATTGATTAGAGGGGTTAGGGGTGCTACCACCATTGAGGACAATGTCGAGCAGGAGATTGTCTCAGCAACAGAAAAGCTGATTCGAGAAATGATCGTACAAAATGAGATTGTCGCTGAAGCTGTTGCATCTGTGTTTATTTCCGTGACGGAAGAAATAAATGGAGCGTTTCCCGCCAAAGCCTTAAGAAGAATCACGGGCTGGACTTATGTCCCAGTAATGTGCATGAGGGAGATTCCAGTTGAAAATTCATTAAAAAACTGCATTCGAATTATGATACATATTAATACTGAAAAGAGCCAAAGAGAAATACACCATGTTTATTTAGAAAAAGCAATTAGTTTAAGACCAGATTTAAAGGATGAATAAAACGATCGCAGAGAGTGGTGAAATCAATGAGATGGAAGGAAGAGCTTCTGCAATTGACTCCTTATCAGCCGGGAAAATCAATTGCAGAAGTGAAGAGACAATATGGACTTGAAAAAATAGTAAAGCTTGCTTCAAATGAAAACCCATTTGGATGTTCGCAACAAGTATTGGATAAAATTCGCCAATTTGCTGGCTCTCTTGCTCTTTATCCTGATGGGTATGCGACAGATTTACGGGGGGCGTTAGCAAGTAAATTAGGTGTGTTAGAAACGCAATTCATATTTGGAAATGGTTCTGACGAAAATATTCAAATCATTTCAAGAGCTTTGCTAAGACCTGGATTTAATACGGTTATGGCAACTCCGACTTTTCCTCAATATAAGCATAATGCCTTGATTGAAGGGGCGGAAGTACGGGAAGTCCCTCTAATTAACGGTGAACATGATCTCGAAGGCATGTTAAAACAAATGGATGAGAGGACAAATGTCGTGTGGCTTTGTAGTCCGAACAATCCTACCGGTACTTATATTAATGAAAAGAAATTATTATCCTTTTTAAAGAGGGTTCCACAAGAGACACTAGTCGTTTTAGATGAAGCTTACTATGAATATGTTGTGGCGGAAGACTATTACCATTCTATCGAACTGATAAAACAATTTGAAAATTTACTGGTGTTAAGGACATTTTCGAAAATTTACGGATTGGCTAGCCTTCGCGTTGGATATGGGATTGGTAGCGAAAAGGTGATTCGTGCTCTTGAACCGGCAAGGGAACCATTTAATACAAATACATTTGCGCAAATCGCTGCTAGAGCTGCTCTCGAAGATCAAGCCTATGTAGAAATGTGCAGACAAAGAAATCGCGAGGGTTTAGAACAATACTATCAATTTTGCGAGCAAGAGCAATTGTCTTACAACGAGTCACAGGGAAATTTTATTTTGATTGACTTCAAGATGGATGGAAATGAAGTGTTCCAGTACTGTTTAGAAAGAGGATATATTGTTCGTTCAGGTGCAGCTCTTGGTTTTCCAACATCTGTCAGAGTGACGGTTGGTTCAAAGGAAGAGAACGATGAAATGATTGCAGTTATGAAAGCCTTTATTTCTGAAAAATCCCCGCTTGATAAGCAGTAATCCTACATTTTTTTCAAAATCGACTAGATAAGCTCCTGCTCTATTAGGATCCATTTATGGTTCCTCTGAACAGGAGCTCTTAGCAATCATGAAAGCAGGTGTTCCCTTGAAAGGTCGTGTATTTATTATTGGGCTGGGACTCATCGGGGGTTCATTGGCTCTTTGTATTAAAGCTGAACATCCGAAAGCAAGGATTATTGGCTATGATGTTAATAAGAAACAATCTAGATTGGCGGCAATGCTAGGTGTTGTTGATGAAATTACAGAGGAAATAGAAACAGGTGCAACTGAGGCAGACCTCATCTTAATTGCCACACCAGTTAAGAAGATTGAAACGATGATCGAACAACTCTGTCATTTATCATTAAAGCAAGGTGTCATTATTTCAGATGCAGGCAGTACAAAAGTGGAAATTGTCAAAAAAGCGGCTTGCTTAAGGGACAAAGGCTATACTTTTATCGGCGGTCACCCGATGGCTGGCTCACATAAAAGCGGAGTTCAGGCAGCTAAATCCATCCTTTTTGAAAATGCTTTTTATTTATTGACACCTGAGGTTGACACGGATCACGAGGCTATAGAAACGTTGAAAATGTGGCTTAAAGGAACAAAAGCACGATTTTTACAAGTGCATCCTGCTGAGCATGATTATTTGACAGGGGTGATTAGCCATTTCCCTCATGTTATTGCGGCTTCTCTCGTTCATCAGGCAGAAAGAACTAGCAAGACGCAAAGCTTAGTCACAAGATTAGCAGCTGGGGGATTTCGTGATATTACAAGAATAGCTTCCAGTAGTCCACATATGTGGAAGGATATCTCTCTTCATAATAAAGATGTTCTTTTACAATTATTTACGGATTGGCAGGAAGAAATGGTAAGGGTTGCGAACATGTTAAGGGATGAAAATGAGGAAGAGCTCCTTCAGTATTTTTCTCGGGCAAAGCAGTTTCGCGATGAGATGCCTGTAAAAGAAAAAGGTGCGATTCCAGCATTCTACGATTTATTTGTCGATGTTCCCGATTACCCTGGGGTCATTTCTGAAATCACTGGCTATTTAGCAAAGGAAAAAATTAACTTGACGAATATCCGGATTCGTGAAACGAGAGAAGAAGTATACGGAATCCTTGTCATAAGCTTTCAAACAGAAGAGGATAGAGAAAGAGCAGAGCACTGTATTCGTCATTATACCAATTACGAAACATCCACTGGGATATGAGAGGGGGATAAAATTGAAAACAATACCATTAGCGATAAATGCAGCAAGGCTTCAAGGCCAATTGCAAATACCAGGTGATAAATCTATTTCCCATCGTTCCATTATGTTTGGAGCTATTGCCAATGGAACGACATCAATAACGAATTTTCTAACTGGAGATGATTGTTTAAGTACGATTGCTTGTTTTCGAAAGCTTGGCGTTGAAATCGAGCAGGAGGGAAATCGGGCAGTTGTCCTTGGCAAGGGCTTTACTGGATTAAAAGAACCAAGAGAAGTGCTTGATGTTGGAAATTCTGGAACGACGATTAGGCTTATGCTTGGAATTTTAGCTGGACGTCCGTTTTTTTCCACGCTTATTGGTGACGAATCTATAGGGAAAAGGCCGATGACAAGAGTCACTAAACCATTACTAACTCTAGGTGCTAATATTGATGGGAGAAGTGGTGGGGAGTATACTCCAATCGCGGTGAGAGGAGGAAATCTCACAGGGATCGAGTATCGCTTACCGGTAGCAAGTGCTCAGGTAAAGTCTGCAATTCTTTTGGCAGGTTTACAAGCAGAGGGTGAGACAACTGTTATTGAAACCTCGAAAACCCGAGACCATACAGAAAGAATGATTCAGCATTTTGGCGGAAAACTCGAAGTGGATGGTCTCACTGTTAAACTGCAAGGTGGGCAGTCTCTTCAGGGAACGAATGTGGAGGTTCCAGGAGATATTTCTTCAGCTGCTTTCTTTCTAGTAGCGGGAGCGATTGTTCCGAATAGTGAAATCAGGCTGAAAAATGTAGGTCTTAATCCAACAAGAACAGGTATCATAGATGTGATGAGAGAAATGGGAGCTGACTTGCAAGTAGAGAACGAACGAGAACAATTTGAGCCGGTTGGTGATTTAATCATAAAAACTTCGACCCTTAAAGGAACAACGATTGAAGGAGATATGATCCCGCGCCTAATTGATGAAATTCCAATCATTGCTTTATTGGCCACGCAAGCAGAGGGAATCACAATTATTAAAGATGCTGAAGAATTAAAAGTGAAAGAGACGAATCGAATCGATACAGTAGTTCACGAATTACGAAAACTAGGTGCGAAAATAGAATCAACAAATGATGGCATGATTATCTATGGAAAGCAGCAACTGTTAGGTGGCACTGTAAGTAGTCATGGTGATCATCGAATTGGGATGATGCTCGCTATTGCCTCACTTATTTGCAAGGAGCAAACGAACTTAGACAATATCGAAGCGATATCTGTTTCTTATCCTAATTTCTTCAACCATTTAGAAAGTCTGTTAAAGTAACAAAGGATCTTGCTAGGTAGGAATGTTGTGGCGACTCCTATAGAAAGTGCTCGATGCCATGGACATGGACTGAGCGGCTCGGATTCGCCATTGAAAAGGCACTATTTGTAGTGGAAATCAACAAGGTAAAAAACAAAAAAAGAAGAGCCAAAGCTAAGCTTGTGGGACAACTTCTTCTTTTTTTGTTTATATGTAGGTGGTCACTTTTGCCTTCCTTTCTGCGCTTATCCTAAAAAGCGTGTGAAACCATGGTTTCACCAGAAATAAGCTAAAAATCACTTGCAAAGATTTACCTGAAAAATAATCATGGAATAAATGATTTTGTACAAGCATAGTTTGTCATAAGACTGATTAAAAGGGTGGTTTTATGACATATATTATCGAAAATGCCAATTTGCTAAAGAACGACAGGCTTGAGCAAAACTCCTTGCTGATTAAAGAGGATCGCATCGATTCGATTAGACCCTCCTTCGAAAGGTTCTCCTATATGAGAGTGAACGCAAGCTCTTTTGTAATGACGCCGCCCCATGTTCTCTTTTGCCCTCAATTTCCATCGAGACAGTCATTTCAAGTTATGAAAAAATTTTATATTGATGAACTTATTACAAAAGGAAGTACAATGTTTTTAACTTATGTGGAAATAGATAAGGAATATTTATTACAACCTGCTTTTGACAATATGAAGACAGTTCTTTTAAATAGTCCTATTGATTATACGATAGGGGTGAAAATTCCACTCCGTCTTCTAACGACGAGCTTTTTAATAAAATGCAAGCGGGCTAAAATTCCAGCGATATTCGTTGAAGTAGAAGATGAGCAGGAGCTTAAGGAAATTCCATGGGGATGGCTGAGGGAGGCAATGTTTCCTTATAATAGTCCACTAATTCCTATATTTGTAGCGGAAACCGAAAAGCAAAGAGAGCAGGTAGGAGTGTATTGGCAAGAGCTATTACATATGGAGAAGATCCCCTTTATCGGACACGAGTTAAAAGAGAATGTCCCGATTTCTCGAGAGGATTTATGCAAACTGGGTATTTATCCTGTAAAATCAGGTTTACATCATGGTGGGGAAGTTAGCTATAATCTATATTTAAAAGATGATTTGGATCATGGAACTTGTGAAAAAGAGCTGTTTTTGCAACTAAAGGAGCGTTTGCTTGTAACCGTCCATAAAGGAACAGTTATACGTGCAGGCAAAGATGTCCAATTTAGACCGGGGTTTGGTGAGCATGTTGTGATCAAGATTCCAGCTTTTTTTAAAGTTAATTAATAAGCCTTATTGTGAGTAGAATTTTGTAAATTCCACTATAATGAAGATAAGTGGTTAAATTATAAAACATCTCATTTGACTTTTATAGAAATAAGCAGTTTAAATAAGTAATATTCTTGCCTTTTTATTTTGTCGTTGTTGATTATAAAATGGTCGTATGTAATTTAAAATAGGATTGTGAAAGGGTTGCTAAATGGAAAAAATCAGTAAGATCATTACATTATTGGAAAACGGTCAGCATGAAGAAGCCTTACAAAAATATGAAGCAATACTAAAAGGCGGAACAAATGATGAAAGGCTCCTTCTAGGAGAAGAATTATTTCAGTATGGATTTTTAGATGAAGCAAAGTCATTATTTGAAAGGCTTCATAAAGCATATCCTGAAGAGGGAGAAATTCTTGTAACGATGGCTGAGATTTGCCTTGAACAAGGGAAAGAGGATGAAGCCATTCAAACTTTAGATAAAATAAAAGAAACTGATCCGAGTTATCCGGAAAGCTTGCTATTACAGGCGGATTTATACCAAATGGAAGGACTGTATGAAGTTAGTGAACAGAAGCTACTAAAGGCAAAATCCGTACTACCGGATGAAGTGATTATTGATTTTGCATTAGGAGAGCTCTATTTAGAGCAGGGAAGATTCATCGAAGCCATCAAATCATATGAAAGAGTTGTACCAGTTGAACAAGAAATAGCAGGAGTCAATATTAATCAAAGGCTTGGTGATGCTTATAGTGCAGGCGGTGCTTTTGAAGAAGCCCTTCCTCATTATGAAAAAGCCTTGGAAGCTAGTTTAGAAATTAATACCCTTTTTCATTATGCCTTCACAGCTCTTCAGGCGGGTATGAGTAAAACTGCTATTGAGAAATTTTCTGAACTGAAAGAACTTGATCACGAGTATCATTCTCTCTATCTTTATTTAGCAAAAGCGTATGAGAGAGAAGAGGAACTTGAATTAGCATTTGAGACGGTTCAAGAAGGACTACGTTATGATGAATATAACAAGGATTTGTACTTCATTGGTGGAAAGCTAGCACTTAAACTTAACAAAGAAGAAAGAGCAGAAGAACTCTTGAGGCAAGCTTTAGTTCTCGATCCGGAATTTATTGAGGCTGGCATAACGATTAATAAATTATTTCTCCATCAAGAGAGATATGAAGATGTGCTAGAGATCGTGGCTATTTTTGAATCAAGTGGAATCGAAGAGCCGCATCTAATTTGGGATGAGGCAATTTCATTACAAAACTTAGAAAAATATTCACAGGCATTAAACAAATACCAACTTGCATATAATTTTTTAAAGAACGATCAAGAGTTTCTCGCGGATTATGGATACTTTCTAATTGAAGAAGGAAAACGAGAAGAGGCTGCCGAAATATTTAATGTATTACTAACAAATGATCCATCAAACGAAGATTTCGCAGAAGTAGTACAAAGGCTGTCTGATGAAAGTTGAGCCGTCTAAGAAGGATACAGATCCGTTTGCAGCCAACGTAACGATCATTCAAAATTAATAAAAAATAGTTGTACGCAGAGGAGGGAAAATGATGAAGACCCCTGTATCTGTCAACGAGAAAAAAGATTTTATTCGCTGGTTCCTTAATCATTATCAACTGAAGAGACGTGAATGTGTGTGGATTTTAAATTATTTAATGAGTCATGATGGACTTATGGAAAAAGTGCATTTTGTTGAGCAGGCTCAATACTGTCCACGCGGTTTAGTAATGTCGACGCACTGTGTTGATGAGGTACCGTTCCGTTTTTACAAAGAGAATGTCATGACAACAGATGCAGAGAAATCTTTTCACGATATTCGCCTGAATAGGGACGAGGAAATATTTATTCAGCTTAATTTTCATGCATCTAATAAAGCGCATCAATACGCTGCTGTTTTGGAAGAGAATCCTTTCATGCCCAAAAGTCTGCAAATCAGTGAAAAGGATCGTCTTATCGCAGAAAAATTTCTGTCATCTACACTGAAAAATTTTCAACGAGAAAAATTGCTTCATTTAATTGATGAGGCTTTAGACAATCAGGATAAAGCTGCCTTTGAAGAGTTAACAAAAAAACTTAACCGACTAAGGTAGACCTAAATGTTCTGAAAAGAATATCAATGTGGAAGCTGTGTCAAAAGGTTGTTAAAATGACCTTTTTGATATCAGCTTTTTCTTTTTAATTTTTAAATAGCAAACCTTTAGCTTCTTAACGATTCTCGAAATGGAGCTCGATGATTTCAAAAAAGTTGCTAGATGATTATCATATTTTAAGTTTGTTTTCTTGATTGCAGTAAAACGCGACGACTTCTATGGGAAGCGGCTTGGCAAGGTTCACGAAGAAGATTGACCTGAAGGAAAATCGTCAAGACGAACAAACCGGACAAACCGGACAAACAAGAGATGTCCAAAAAAAGCAATACGTTTGAGAATCGTAAAGAATCACCTTTGTCCAGCCACCGTTGAAATGGTATGATAAGAAAGAATTAATGAACTTGGAGTGATGGGAATGAAATGGGTTTCTAAAGATATGGATATGTATTTGGGGGCGAAGGAATACGTTGATACGGTTGTTCTACCGCTACTGCCGATCTCGTTTGGCGAGGATTTAAAACAAACTGCCTCGATGACAGAGTTTATTTCACTTTTAACGATTCCGCTTGAGCGCCAATTTAAAGGAAGACTCATGATGCTTCCGGGCTATACATATTTAAAAAGTGACTCTGATAACAGCCGTCTTCAGGTAATAAAGCACTGGGAGTCAGAGTTCATAAAAAGTGGGTTTAAACATATTATTTATATAACATCCGACAGCGGGTGGAGAACAATAGAAGATAAATGTGAGGGCACGGTGATTTGGCTACCGTCTCTTCCATTGGAGAATATGGATGAAAAGTATCGAAATTCCATCCTAGAGGATCAAATTGGCCAATTGATTCATTTATTTGTGAAAAAGTGGCAAAATAATGACTAATAGAGATTTTAATCACTGAGTTCCAATCCTTTAGCGATTTATTATATTGACCTAAAGTATAGATTGATATATCATTGTTATGTCCTAGTTTTATATTGTGCCTAAATTATGTCCGTTGGACTACCATTTCATGATAGAGGGGGGAAAGGTATGAGCAAACAACGCGTAACAAGACGTCAATTCCTAAACTATACACTTACCGGTGTAGGTGGATTTATGGCTGCAGGAATGTTAATGCCAATGGTCCGATTTGCAGTTGACCCTGTTTTGAAACACAATGCAGCTGGTGATTATGTTGTCACGAAACAAAAGATTGATGAAATAACGAATGAGCCAGTTCGCGTGGATTTCTCATTTGAACAAAAAGATGCTTGGTACACTTCAGAAGTAACAAATACTGCATGGGTATACAAGGATGAGAATGGTGAAATTGTCGCACTATCTCCAGTTTGTAAGCACTTAGGTTGTACAGTAGACTGGAATACGGATGCAACACACCCTGAACATTTCTTCTGTCCATGTCACAATGGACTTTATACAAAAGATGGTGTAAACGTGCCTGGTACACCACCGGCAGCGCCATTGGATGTATATCCATATAAAGAAGTTGACGGTTATTTAGCTTTAGGTAAAGCAGAACCGCGAAAGGGGGCGTAATGATTGTTAAATAAGATTTATGATTGGGTAGATGAACGTTTAGATATTACGCCTTTGTGGCGGGATATTGCAGACCATGAAGTGCCTGAACATGTAAACCCTGCACATCATTTTTCAGCATTTGTTTACTGTTTCGGTGGGTTAACGTTCTTTGTTACTGTTATACAAATTTTATCTGGTATGTTTTTAACGATGTACTATGTTCCAGATATAAAAAATGCTTGGGAATCAATTTATTATCTGCAAAACGAAGTGGCTTTTGGACAAATTGTCCGTGGAATGCATCACTGGGGTGCTAGTTTAGTTATCGTCATGATGTTTTTACATACGTTGCGTGTTTTCTTCCAAGGAGCTTATAAGAAACCACGTGAGCTTAACTGGATTGTTGGAGTACTTATCTTCTTCGTCATGCTTGCCCTAGGTTTAACGGGCTATTTATTACCATGGGATATGAAAGCGTTATTTGCAACAAAGGTTACGATTACGATTATCGAATCAGTACCATTTATAGGTGAGTACTTGAAGATCCTGATTGCAGGACATTCGGATATTATTGGTGCACAGACCATTACCCGATTCTTTGCAATCCATGTATTCTTCTTACCTGCTGCATTGTTTGCATTGATGGCTGCCCATTTCATGATGATTCGTAAACAAGGTATTTCAGGTCCGTTGTAAAATCATAAATGCGCATGATTTCTGAATGACTTAAAGGAGGGGATTGTTCAATGCATCGTGGAAAAGGTATGAAGTTTGTGGGAGATTCACGTGTCCCAGCTTCAGGTCGAAAACCGAATATTCCAAAGGATTACTCGGAATATCCTGGTAAAACAGAGGCGTTTTGGCCAAACTTTCTTTTAAAAGAATGGCTAATCGGTGCTGTTTTTCTCGTTGGATTCTTATGTTTAACTGCGGCGCATCAGCCACCGCTTGAAAAAATAGCAGATCCAAGTGATACAGCATATATTCCATTACCTGACTGGTACTTCTTATTCTTATATCAACTATTGAAATATTCATTTGCATCAGGTCCGTACAATATTATTGGTGTACTTGTTATTCCAGGGCTTGCATTTGGTGCGTTATTATTGGCGCCATTCCTTGATCGAGGACCGGAGCGACGCCCATCTAAACGTCCATTAGCAACTGGTTTCATGCTTCTTGCTGTTGCTGGTATTACCTATTTAACTTGGGAATCAGTAGCACATCATGATTGGGAAGCTGCGAAAATCCAAGGTCAAATTGTTGCGGAAGCAGAAATTGATACTGAATCAGACGGTTATAAAATCTTTGAAGCAAATGGCTGTGTTACTTGTCACGGAGGAGACCTCCAAGGTGGAGCAGGTTCACCGCCACTAATTGATACAGGATTAACGCCAGAAGAAGTAGCTGATATTGCTAAAAATGGCCAAGGAGCTATGCCAGCTGGGTTATTCCAAGGTACTGATGAAGAGCTACAAATACTAGCTGAGTTCATCTCTACTCTTGAAAGTGAATAATGTTGATGTTAAAAAAGCTGACGATTTGTTCGTCAGCTTTTTTGACGAGGTTTTAGAAGTTTTCGTAGTTTAGAGCAAAAGCCTAATAAACATCAAGTACCAATAAGTTTTTCACAAGCTGTGTTAAGTTAATTGGGGGCCTGCACTGTCATTCCTTGTCTGAAAAATACCCTTTATCATTTGTACGGTGATGAGCACGGGGGAAAGTTTTGATTAATGCCAACAGGGACACAATTCGAGCTTTCATTCACGTGCTTTGATTCCTGTTTAAGTGCTTTTTTAGAGCATTGATCAGTTTGTTTTTGGAGGAAATATGGTACTATAAGAAAGATGTGGAAATAAATGAGGTGAATATACTTGAAGTTAATCTACTCCATTTTAGCAAATCGCTCCATTTTATCATTACTTCTGATTATTAATTTCATCGGAACAGTTTACGGCTACTATTGGTATAAAAACCAGTTGGCAGATACTCCGCCGATTTTTCTACCATTCGTACCTGATAGTCCTACAGCGAGTCTTTTTTTCTTATTTGTGCTACTTGCTTTTTTATTGGGGAAAAATTGGCCGTTATTCGAGACATTAGCATTGGTCACGCTCTTTAAGTATGGCGTTTGGGCTGTCGTTATGAATGTAATCGTTTTTATCGTGGCAGGAGAGATTGACGAAGTGGGAATGATGCTCGTTCTTTCGCATGGAGCGATGGCCATTCAAGGGCTACTATATGCTCCATTTTACCGTTTTAAATTATGGCATCTTATTGTCGCTGCAATTTGGACATTACATAATGATGTGATTGATTATGTGTTTTTTATGATGCCTAGATATCATATGCTTAATGATTATATTCCACAAATCGGTTATTTTACTTTTTGGTTAAGTATTGTTTCAATTGCAATTGCCTATTATTTCGGATTACGAAAAGACCGTTTTACACTCCAAATTAAGTGAAATGGCAGCTACATCTACTAATATTTTTGGTCTAACCTTGTCCAACTTCACATACCATTTAATAGTAATGTGAGGAGGGACAGGTATGAAGCTGAAAGCTGCTATATTTTTTATTGTAATTCTTATAGTTGCACCAGTAACGATACAAGCAAACCATCATATTTCCTCTATTGAAAAGCTTGATCAAATTTCTGATGAAGCTCTACAATTGGTGAAGTCTTCAAGATATGACGATGCAAAAAAACTTCTTGAGTATTTTTCTAATGAGTTTCTTGCCTATACAATGGAAAATCATGGTTTCTCAATAGATGAACTACGGATTGTAACCCTTGCCCAAAATGAAGCAATTGAAGCAATGGGGAACGGCAGTATGGATCATGATGAGCGCATCAATCGAGTAACGAAATTTCGTCTTGCAATAGATGCGATTACATCAACGAATCAACCTTTATGGACGGAAATGGAAAGGCCGATGATGGCAGTGTTTGGAGGAATGAAGGATGCTGCGTTGCAAGGGGATGCGGCAAATTTTCATTCACATCTAAATTCGTTTCTATCTTTATATGAAGTCATTTATCCAAGTATGAAGCTTGATGTACCTGTGCAAAGAGTTCAACAAATTGATGCAAGAATTCATTTTATTGATGAGTATCGACCGCAAGTATTAGCGGAAGAAACAGGGTTGCAGGAATTAGTCGCATTGGAAACAGATTTAAGAGATTTGTTTAATCAGATGTCTGAGGATGAAGCAGATCCATCTCTTTGGTGGGTGATCATAACAACTGGCAGTATTATTATTGTTACATTATCCTATGTCGGCTGGAGAAAATACAGAGGAGATAAGGAACGGGAAAGAGCAAAGAAGCGGATGTAACGGGTAGAAACATGGGGCTAAATCATTGACTCCCAATGAAATCCTCTTTACAATATAATTAAGCATATTATCCTTATGTTTTTACTGGTAATGGAAAATATGACTAGTTGTAAAAAAGCCAATGTGAAACAACTCATTGTCCGTATTTGAGTAAAAAAAAAATCTAACAACAAAGGTAATGGAGGAATAAAATTAATATGGGATTTAGCTTTTTAATTTATTTTGCCCTGATCATTTTAATCCCGATTTGGGCCCAGTTGAAAGTCAAAGGCGCTTACAAGAAGTATTCACAGGTTCCCTCTTCATCGCATATGCGTGGGGCTGAAGTTGCAAGAAGAATTCTCGATACGAATGGTCTTTACGATGTAACGGTTGAAGAAACAAGAGGACAATTAACAGATCATTACGATCCCCGTTCAAAAACTGTTCGTCTCTCTTCAGAAAATTATCATGGGCATTCTGTTGCAGCTGCAGCAATTGCAGCCCATGAGGTAGGACACGCGATTCAAGATCAAGTCGACTATGCACCACTGCGTATTCGCCATTCTTTAGTTCCAGTAGCAAATATAGGCTCCAATTTTTCTTGGATTCTCATCATCATCGGAATGCTAGCAAGCTTGTCTAATCTAGTGTTGCTTGGTATCATTTTTATGGCAGCAGCAGTCGTGTTTCAACTAGTTACATTACCAGTGGAGTTTAACGCTTCAAATCGGGCTATGGATCAAGTTGTTTCACTAGGGATCATTCGAAATGATGAAGAAAAAGAAATCCGTAAGGTTTTGGATGCCGCTGCTTTAACATATGTTGCCGCAGCAGCAGTCGCTGTATTAGAACTATTACGACTTATTTTAATCTATACAGGAATGCAAAGAAGCGAATAGATACGAAAAAGACAGCCTTTGGCTGTTTCGGAGTGTAGACAAACTCGAAAATCATCGAGTTTGTCTACACTCTTTTTTAATATAAAAATAGTTTAAGTTGATTGGACTGGAAAATGACATCTTCGCAGACGGATCCATGCTCCGAATGCGTCAGTTTCTGTCCTGGTTTAGATTATCTTTCAATCGGTTTTTTATTTTCATCAAGGGTGAAGCCTTCGCCAAGTACATCATGAACGATACTGACAGAAACAAAAGCATGGGGATCGACAGATGTAATTAAATTTTTTAATCGGACTATTTCATTCCGTCCGACCACACAGTATAATACTTCGCGCTCCTGTTTGGTGAATGAGCCGTGCCCCTTGAGGACGGTAACCCCCCGATCCATTTCTTTCATAATTTTCGCCGAGATATCTTCATTTTTATCTGATATGATCATCGCACCTCTTGCAGAATAAGCTCCTTCCTGCATAAAGTCGATCACTTTGGCTCCAACAAAGACAGCTACTAACGTATACATCGCTTCTCGGTGCGATAAATAAAAAATAAGAGATAAGATAATAACGACAGCATCAAACATAAACATCGTTTTGCCCATGCTCCAACCGATGTATTTTTGAGCAAGTCTTGCGATAATATCGACACCGCCAGTAGTTCCGCCATAGCGGAATATGATTCCTAATCCAATGCCGATAAAAACGCCGGCAAACAGAGCAGCAAGCGCTAAATCATCGTTTAACGGAATCGTAATAAATGGATAGCGTTGGAATAACCAGAGGAAGATCGATACACTTATCGTACCAATGATTGTATAAATAAATACTTTTCGACCTAGTAGTTTCCAACCTATAAAAAATACAGGGATATTTAAAATTAAATTTGTGTAGGATGGGTCAAATTTATAGAGAAAATATAGCAATAGGGTAATTCCGGTGAAGCCTCCCTCTGCTAAATTGTTTTCCATATTAAAGTGGACGATGCCAAATGAAAAAATGGCAGAGCCAATTAATATAAAGAAGATATTTTTCAGTTTAAGTCCAAAGGGCATTTCAACATTCCTCTCTTTCGCATACTACTCCTTCAAAACGCTTTAATTATAAGGGAAGCCATTAAGAATGGCAACAACTGGGGAAATAAAAAATATTTGTAAAAGCCATTGTTATTATTTAATATTAACTTTAATGATGAATGTTTAATGACTGACATATTTAGGAGTGGTAGTAATATGAGCCGAAATAAATCCATTAAGGAGATGCAAGCGGAAGTTGATACATACATTGCTCAATTTAAGGAAGGTTATTTCAGCCCTCTAGCGATGCTGGCAAGGATGACGGAAGAACTAGGGGAGCTAGCTCGTGAAGTTAATCATTATTATGGTGAAAAACCAAAAAAATCATCTGAGGACGAAAAAACGATTGAGGAAGAATTAGGTGATTTACTCTTTGTGATCACTTGTTTTGCTAATTCTCTTAATATTGATTTAGAAGAAGCACATGATCGAGTAATGCACAAATTTAATACGAGAGATAAAGATCGTTGGACAAGGATAGAACAAACAGAGGAGTGACGCGAAATGAAGAAAATAAAAGTAATAATAGCTGGTCCAAGAGGTAGAATGGGGAGAGAAGCAGTAAAATTAGTTGAAACAACCGAAAATTATCAACTCGTTGCTGCGATAGACTATAAATATGATGGTAAGCTGCTACAAGAAATAGAAGGTTTTCATGCTTTAGAAGTACCTGTATTTGGGGATATAGAAAAATGTTTTTCTGAAATTGAAGCAGATGTGTTGATCGATTTAACGACACCAGAGATTGGGATGCACCATACAAAAACAGCGTTATTGCACGGTGTTAGACCGGTGGTGGGAACAACAGGGTTTTCAAAAGAAGATTTAGCCGAGCTCCAAGCCACTTGTGAAGAGAAAGAGCTAGGCTGTATTATTGCCCCTAATTTTGCCATTGGAGCAGTTCTAATGATGAAGTTTTCTCAAATGGCGGGGAAGTACTTTGAAGATGTTGAAATTATCGAGTTGCATCATGATCAAAAACTTGATGCTCCTTCAGGGACAGCAGTGAAAACTGCCGAAATGATTTCCGCAGTCAGAGAACAAAAATCTCAAGGGCACCCTAATGAAAAAGAAACGATGCAAGGTGCTAGAGGGGCTAATTTTGAAGGGATGCATATTCATTCCGTGCGCTTACCTGGTTTAATAGCGCATCAGCAGGTGATGTTTGGTTCTGATGGACAAACACTCTCGATTCGCCACGATTCCTATAATCGTGCTTCCTTTATGTCGGGAGTCAAACTTGCGGTTGATACAGTCATGAAAATAGATACATTTGTTTATGGCCTTGAAAATATCATCGAATAAGTAGACAGTTTAATGAAATTAAAGCAAAGCTTATACTTAAATAAAGTCGCGTGAAGTAAAAAAAATGGGGGATTTCACAAAAATTGTGAAAAGAGTGAATAGGAAAGAGGAGATAGCGATGAATATTGCATTAATTGCCCATGATAAGAAAAAAGACGATATGGTGCGCTTTGTCATGGCGTATGAAGAGATTTTAAAAGATCATACGCTATTTGGAACAGGAACGACAGGTTTGAAAATTATGGAATCAACGAATTTAAAGGTTCATCGATTTCAGTCAGGTCCACTTGGGGGAGATCAAGAAATTGGTGCCATGATAGCGAATAATCAAATGGATGTCGTCTTATTTTTTCGAGATCCACTAACAGCTCAGCCACATGAACCAGATGTTTCTGCTTTAATTCGATTATGTGATGTCTATTTAGTTCCACTTGCAACTAATATGGGAACTGCGGAAGTGATTATTAAAGGTTTAGAGCGCGGTGATCTTTCTTGGCGTCAGATCATTGCAAAACGAAATGGTGAAGTGAATGAATGAACAATTGGATATTTTAGCTTTTGGAGCCCATGCGGATGATGTTGAAATCGGCATGGGTGGAACAATTGCAAAATATACATCATGCGGTAAAAAGGTCGGTATTTGTGATTTAACACGAGCTGAATTATCTTCCAATGGTACGGTAGAAGGAAGGCTTGAAGAAGCTAAGAGAGCAGCGGATCGATTGGGAGTAAAAGTTCGAGAAAATCTCAATTTACCCGACCGGGGATTGTTCATGTCTGAGCAGTTAATCCAAGAGGTGGTTACGCTCATTAGAAAGTACCGACCTAAGGTGGTGTGTACTCCGTATCATCTTGATCGTCATCCCGATCACGGGAACTGTACAAAGATTGTAGAAGAAGCCTTTTTCTCCGCGGGAATTCGAAAATTGAAAACAGCTCAACAATACGCTCCTTACCGTCCAAATAAGCTTTTTTATTATATGATTAACGGGTTTCATAAGCCTGATTTCGTCATAGATATATCGGATTTCATGGAACGAAAATTAGCGAGTTTAACTGCTTATGAAAGTCAATTTCAAAGAGGTGCTGAAACAGTGGAGACTCCTTTAGTCAATGGTTATCTTGAATCGATCGAGGCGAGAGAAAGGTTGTTCGGGAAAGAAGTTGGAGTCAAATATGCTGAAGGGTTTATCACTAAAACCCCCATCTTGCTAAACAGGGATTTATTAGGAGAGCACGAATGACAAAAAAATTAAAGATAGGAATTACTTGTTATCCAACGGTTGGTGGATCAGGAGTGATTGCGACTGAACTTGGAAAGATGCTTGCTGAAAAGGGACATGAAATTCATTTCATTTCCTCAAGTCTTCCATTTCGGTTAAAAAAAATGTATCATAATATTTTTTATCATCAAGTTGAGGTAAATCAATATTCAGTTTTTCAATATCCACCATATGACATTGCTCTAGCAAGTAAAATGGCTGAGGTCATTAAACGAGAAAATTTAGACATCCTTCACGTTCATTATGCGATTCCACATGCGGTTTGTGCGATTTTAGCAAAGCAAATGAGCGGAAAGGATATTAAAATTGTCACAACACTTCATGGGACTGATATAACGATTCTTGGCTATGATATGACCCTGACCGATGCGATTCGATTTGGGATCGAAAAATCAGATGCAGTTACAGCCGTTTCGAATTCTTTAATAAAACAAACATATGACCTTATAAACCCAGATAAACCAATTGTTCCAGTTTATAATTTTATTGATGAACGAGTGTATAGACGAACAGATGCTGATTATTTAAAAGAAGAATTTGGGATTGCAGAGGATGAAAAGGTCATGATCCATGTTAGTAATTTTCGTCCCGTAAAAAGGGTACCCGACGTTGTGAAGTCTTTTGCAAAAATAGTGGAGCAGATGAAAGCGAAGTTGTTACTCATTGGTGATGGACCTGAAATGTCCGTTGTCTCAAGATTGGTAGATCAATTAAAAATAAAAGACAAGGTTCTTTTCTTAGGAAAGCAAGATAATTTAGAAGAGCTTTATTCAATTAGTGATCTGATGCTTCTACTCTCGGAGAAAGAAAGCTTTGGCCTTGTCGCATTGGAAGCAATGGCTTGTGGTGTCCCATGTATTGGTACAAACATCGGCGGTTTGCCAGAAGTAATAATAGATGGTGAAACAGGTTATATCTGTGAATTAGGAAATATAGAAGAAATTGCACAAAAATCTTTGCATATATTAGCTGATTCAACGGTACATAGACGTTTTTCGCAATCATCGATCGCTGCGGTTTGTGAGCGATTTAAAGCGAATTTAATTGTAAAGCAATACGAAGATCTTTATTACGAAACTATTCAAAAAGGTGAAAAGTAATGAAACCACCCTTTCTAAAAGCCCTACCGATTTTAAACAAATTAGAAGCTGCCGGATACGAAGCCTATTTTGTCGGAGGGGCAGTCCGTGATTTTTTGCTGGCCAGACCAGTCGATGATGTTGATATTGCAACTTCGGCGACTCCTGAGGAAGTGAAGGAAGTATTTCCGAAGACGGTCGATGTAGGAATTGCACATGGTACTGTTGTAGTTCTATATCAAGGAGAGTCTTATGAAGTCACAACTTTTCGCAGTGAATCGGAGTATGCCGATTTTAGAAGGCCAAATGAAGTCACGTTTATCCGTTCTTTAACAGAGGACTTGCGGCGACGGGACTTTACAATGAATGCGATTGCTATGAATAAGAATGGGGAGCTGATTGACCCATTTGCTGGGCAGGCAGCAATTAAGGCAAAGATGATAAAGACGGTAGGTAATGCTGGTGAGCGATTTCACGAAGATGCTCTTAGAATGATGCGAGCGATTCGTTTTGTCAGTCAACTTTCATTTTCTCTTGAAAAGGAAACGTATAATGCTTTAAAGGAACATAGTAAGTGGTTAGGAATGATTGCAGTTGAACGAAAGACGGTTGAATTTGAAAAGCTGTTAAATGGGGAAAATTATCAACACGCAATAAAGCTCCTTATAGATACGGGACTTTATCGACTTTTACCAGGGTTTGAAGATAAACAAGAAGAATTGGCAGCATTTTCACAGTTTGATTTATCAGGACATTTTGCGATTAGCGAGTATTGGGTTTTACTTCTTTATCATTTTCATTTACCGAGAAATAACGTCGAGGCTTTTTTAAGAGCTTGGAAGCTTCCAGTTAAGCAAATAAGAAGAGTGAAGCTTGGATTAAGTTTGCTTATTCAACGCCTTGATCATGAATGGAAATTAGAGGAGCTCTACCACGCTGGCAAAGAATCTGTAATTCGGACAGAAAAGCTTTTAAATATTTTACAAGGTCGGAATATTGATACCAATATTGATGAGCTAGAAGAAGTATGGCAACGGTTGCCGCTCAAAGAGAGAAAAGAGTTGGTCATAACTGGACAACATTTATTGGAATGGTATCAATTACAAGGCGGACCGTGGATTGAAGAAAAGCTGCTGGCAATAGAAAAAGCAATCATTAACGGAGAACTTGAAAATGAACAGGTATCCATAAAGGAGTGGCTATTTGCATGCAGTCAACCTTAAGGAAAAAACTGCTTGACGCATTTACTGAGCATGAAGGCGAATTTCTATCAGGGCAATATTTAGCTGATTTGATGGGCTGTTCGAGAACTGCTGTATGGAAACATATTGAAGACCTTCGCAATGAAGGCTTTGAGCTTGAGGCAGTAAGAAGAAAAGGTTATCGCATTATCCAAAAGCCTGAGCATGTGAGCGCAAATGAGATTCGATTAGGGCTAAAAACCATGCTCATCGGTCAACAAATTCACTACAAAGAATCGGTGGATTCAACACAAAAAGTCGCTCATCGACTTGGCTTGGAAAACGCTCTTGAGGGAACGGTTGTTATCGCTGATGAACAAATAGGTGGAAAAGGGAGAATGGACAGAAGATGGCATTCACCTAAGCATACAGGCATTTGGATGAGTGTCATCTTAAAGCCACAGATTCCACTTCCGATGGCACCGCAACTGACGCTCTTAACCGCAGTTGCGGTCGCTCAAGCAATTGTTGAAAATACAGGGCTTGAGCCGCATATAAAATGGCCCAATGACCTTTTAGTTCATGGCAAGAAAGTGACAGGTATTTTAACAGAATTACAGGCTGAAGCAGATAGAATCCACTCAGTCATTATTGGAATCGGAATAAATGTTAATCAAGCGGTAACAGATTTCCCAGAAGATTTAAGGTCAGTTGCAACCTCCCTTTCAATAGAAAAAGGGGAGCATATTAATCGTGCTAGTTTAATTCAAACGATATTTTTAAAGCTTGAAAAGCTTTATCTACTTTATTTGGAAAAAGGATTTCATCCTATTAAACTTCTTTGGGAAAGTTACGCAATTAGTATTGGCAAAACAATAACCGCACGCACGTTAACTGGAAATATAACGGGAAAGGCTCTTGGAATCAACGAGGACGGTGTATTGAAAATCGAAGATGAAAATGGTGTGATTCATAGTATCTACTCTGCTGATATTGAGCTAGGATAAAGAAATTTCCTAGCTTTTTTATGATCGAGTGTATACGAACATAATGATTCTGCTTTTATCTGTTTTTAACCTAAACCTAAGCAATCCAGTTAGTAGAATAAGGAAATTGTAACCTTCAACGTTGTATTTCTATATGATTCACATCAATGAATCATGATCGTGAATAGGTGAGTTCTTTTATGCTAGGTAATTGTGCTGAAATTTGCTATAATTTTTTATGTGGGCAGTATCATTTTTGAACTGCACCTTGTTTAAGACGTTGTTTAAATGAATAATTATCTGCCTAGATCCAAACGGACAGGGACAGAGGGATGAAACAAGAATATGTTACAAAGGGATCCTTCTGTGTTTTTTTAGGATTCCTTTTTTGTTTATCTCCTCTTCCGACTCAAAAAGGAGGAAAATGATGAGAAGTACAACTGATTTTCAAAAAATGAAGCAAGAGCATGATAAAATTGTTATGCTGACGGCTTACGACTTTCCATCAGCAAAGTTGGCGGAACAAGCTGGTGTTGATGTCATCCTTGTTGGTGATTCCCTTGGAATGGTCGTTTTAGGCTATGATTCAACTGTTTCTGTGACAATGGAGGATATGCTCCATCATGGAAAAGCAGTAAAAAGGGGTGCGAAAGATACTCATATTATTGTTGATATGCCCTTTATGAGCTATCATTTATCAATTAAAGATACGCTTTTAAATGGAACAAGGCTTATTCAAGAAACAGGTGCTAATGCAGTTAAGGTCGAAGGCGCTGATGAAGTGGTAGACCATATAAAAGCATTAACAAGAGCAGGAATTCCTGTCTGTGCTCACCTAGGCTTAACCCCGCAGTCCGTTGGAGTGCTTGGAGGCTATAAGGTGCAAGGGAAAAGTGCTGCAGCAGCAAAAAAGTTAATTGAGGATGCAAAAAAGTGTGAAGAAGCAGGTGCATTTATGCTTGTTCTTGAATGTGTACCAAAACAATTAGCAAAAGAAATCTCGCAAAGTTTGTCGATCCCAACAATCGGTATTGGAGCTGGATCTGAGACTGACGGTCAAGTGCTCGTGTATCATGATATTTTAATGTATGGTGTCGAAAAATTACCTAAATTTGTAAAGAAATATACAAATTTGAATGAGGAGATTCAAAACGGGATAGAACACTATATTTCAGAGGTAAAACAGAAAAGCTTTCCCTCTGATCCTTATAGCTTCATGATGAAGGAAGAAGAAATGCTGGCGCTTTATGGAGGTAAAGAATGAAGATTATTACGAATGTTACCGAAATGCAAGCACTGGCGAAAGAGTTAAAAAAAACAAATTCAATTGGCTTTGTTCCTACAATGGGTTACCTACATGAAGGACATTTGCAGCTTATTAGAAAAGCACGTGAAGAAAATGATATTACCATTGTCAGTATTTTTGTCAATCCGCTTCAATTTGGTCCAAATGAAGATTTTGCTACGTATCCGCGTGATTTTGAACGGGACGTCAGCGTTTGCCTTGAAGAGGGGGTTGACATTATTTTTAACCCTTCCGTTGCGGAGATGTATCCTAAGCCCTTGTCTGTAAAGGTGTTAGCTCAAGCGAGAACGGATGTGTTATGCGGTAATTCAAGACCGGGCCACTTTGATGGGGTAGCAACGGTGTTGACAAAGCTATTCCATTTAATTTTACCTGATCGAGTTTACTTAGGGATGAAAGATGCCCAGCAAGTTGCCGTCGTCGAAGGGCTGATTGCAGACTTCAACTTTCCAATTGAGCTGATACCAGTTCCAACTGTCCGTGAAGAGGACGGATTAGCAAAAAGTTCTCGAAATGTAAATTTAATGCCTGAGGAAAGAGAACAAGCTCCTGAAATATATCGAGCGTTGCTAGCGGCAAAAAATAAGATCGAAGCAGGTGAAAGAAGTATTGAATCACTAGTGACAATGATAAGAAACGATATTACCCAAAAAACGAGTGGAACGATTGATTACGTTGAAATTTATTCTTTTCCGGATCTCCAAACGATTGAAAAGGTGAAAGGAAAAATCATTATTGCGATTGCTGTTCAATTTACTAAAGTTCGTTTAATCGACAATATGGTCTTATCTATTGAGTAGGAAATTGTTTAGTCCAATGTAAGGAATGGGGGAAGCATCGTGTTTCGAACGATGATGAATGGAAAAATTCACCGTGCCCGTGTGACAGAGGCGAATTTAAATTATGTGGGCAGTATTACAATTGATGAAGAAATTTTAGAAGCAGTTGGTATGGTAGCAAATGAAAAGGTGCAAATCGTTAATAACCATAATGGAGCAAGGTTTGAAACCTATATTATTCCTGGTAAAAGAGGAAGCAGGGTAATATGCATCAATGGCGCTGCTGCTAGACTTGTACAAGAAGGAGACGTCGTCATCATTATCTCCTATGCATTAGTGGCAGAAGAAAATATTCATGCACATCAACCAAAGGTTGCGATTATGAACGAGAAGAATGAGATCGTTGAAATGCTTCATGCAGAGCCAGAAAAGACGATAATCTAACAAGTAAAAGCCTTAAGCAACTATACTTTTTTACCGTATAGTCTCGTTTAAGGTTTTTTCTTTTTTAGCAAACTAACTTTAACGGTCACTGTGGCTCGAAAAAACTTAATAAACAGTTGTCTCTTACGTTTAATCGAATTTTACCTTAATCCTATTCTTGAAAAAGCTCTGTTAAACAATCAACAACAGAGTCTTGAAAAAAATTTAACCTGTTTGGCGATGGTGGCATTTACTTTTCAATCGCTTTTCTGTTTGCTACTGTTTATGATAAAGTGAAAGCAGCGTTGCATAACGGTATTTATAACTATAGTATAAAGCTATGCTGAATTATATGGTTAATCATGTATTTTCGGTTCATTTTAGCTCTGACTCAATGAAATGAAGGAGAAAATAAGCTTTTTCCGAGCGTTTCTTCAAGTCAGCGCCATCTTTTAGCTATGCTGAAAGTCATAAGAAAGCAAAATTTCTCACGAAATCAACTTTGGCAAATATAAAAAAGTACTCCTTCAAGTTTAGTTTGAAGGTTAGAGGTGTATAGAATTGAGTAACAAATTTGTGGTAGTAGATTTAGAAACAACGGGAAATGCTCCAAAGAAAGGTGATAAAATTATCCAATTTGCAGCCGTTGTTGTTGAAAATGGAAAAATTACAGAGCAATTCTCTTCTTTTGTTAATCCAGGAAGAGAGATACCGCTTTTTATAGAAGAATTAACAGGACTTAATGACGAGATGGTTCAAGATGCACCAGATTTTTCTGAAATTGCTCCGAAAGTCTTAATGCTCCTTGAGGATGCATACTTTGTCGCCCATAATGTCTTATTTGATTTATCATTTCTTCAAGAAGAGTTAATCGAGGCAGGATACGAAGGTTTTTTAGGTCCGGTTTTGGATACAGTGGAAATGGCTAGATTTTTGTTCCCGACATCTGATAGCTACAAGTTAAACGAACTTGCTATTCAAGAGGGATTGAATCACGAACGACCCCATCAAGCAGATAGTGATGCATATGTTACAGCGGAATTGTTATTGATCCTATTGAAGCGACTTTGGCAGCTTCCGAACTTAACCCTTCATCAACTACTAAAGCTTTCTGGTGGGTTGAAAAGTGATGTGGCATTATTATTAGATGATCTCATTATCGAAAAAGAACGCAGTTTAGAAGAATTACCTTTTTCATTAGAACGACATCGTGGAATCATGCTAAGGAAATTAGAAGAACGTGAAGAGTTCAATTATGATCCATCAGTTCCATATCCTGAAAGCGATGAGGAAAAAGAGAGTTTATTTCAGGGAGCGTTTCAAGGGTATGAAAAACGAATTGGGCAATTTCAAATGATGGACACTGTTTTTAAGGCTTTTACAAATGAAAAACATGCTCTAATTGAAGCTGGGACAGGCGTGGGAAAGTCGATGGCTTATTTATTACCAGCGGCAATCTTTGCTAGTGAACGTCGTGAAACGATTGTCATTAGTACGCATACAACCCAGCTGCAGGAGCAACTGTTGAATAATGATATTCCATTATTGCAAAAAATCCTTCCGAACAAACTTAAAGCAGTGATGTTAAAAGGAAGAAGTCATTATTTGTGCTTGGCAAAATTCGAACAATCGCTTCAAGAAGACGATGATAATTATGATATTAGTTTGACGAAGATGCAAATTCTTGTCTGGCTTTTACAAACTGAAACAGGCGATCGGGATGAGTTGAACTTATCGAGCGGAGGAATGCTTTTTTGGGGTAAAATAAAAAATGATGACAGTACTTATTTTCAGCAGAGGTCATGGATAAAATACGATTACTATTTAAGAGCGCGTAAAGCATCGCAGACGGCTAATTTCATCATTACAAACCATTCCTTTTTATTGACTGATCTTGTTGCTGATACAGCGATCCTCCCCTGTTATGATTACTGTATTTTAGATGAAGGACATCATTTTGAGAAAGTTTGTGGGAAATACTTTGGCCTATCCCTTGATTATTTACATATACGACTTTTACTCAGTCAATTTGGGCAATACGAACAAAAGCAATTTCATTATGAGCTGGAGCAGATTTTGAAAGAAAAAGGCACTGAATTAACAGCAGAAACAATTCATGCTTTTGAAGTAAGCCAACTTTATAATGAATTAATGGATGAAATGGATCAGTTTTTTAGAACTGTAGCTCATGTAGCAAAAAAACGAGTAAAGAGCAGTGCGCTGACAAATAAAGTAACGTATCGCTTAATAACGGATGGGGTTAATCAAGATTGGGCGCCGATCCATTCGACTGGGGAAAGATTTTACTTTTGCTTAAAAGACTTTGCTGCGGCCATTAAGCAATACGTGGAGGCTTTTACGAAAAAAGAACTGCAGCTTTCAAATCCGCAAAAATTGCTGATTCAGGAGGTTGCCACATTACAAAAAGAATTAGAGACCGTATGCGAAACGATTAAACAACTGATTTTATTTCCCATGGACGAGTTCGTTACTTGGGTTGAAGTGGATGTCAGATCTGCTCAAAATTCAACAACCATTTTGGGGCAACCCATTACAATCGCTTCCCAGCTTAGAGAAGAATTTTTTCTGCGTAAAAAAAGTGCAGTAATCACTTCAGCGACATTATCGGTAAAGGGCTCTTTTCAATATATGCTAAACGAACTGGGACTAGACAAGTTTGACTGTTATATACAACAAATTGAATCCCCATTTCCTTATGACAAGCAGGTTCAATTGGTTATTCCAAATGACTTACCGGAAATTAATACGGTATCAATTGATGAATATGTTGCAGCCATTACGGAACACATTATATCCATTGCTGAAGCAACAAAAGGAAGAATGCTTATTCTCTTCACTTCCTATGAAATGTTAAGAAAAACGTATAATCTGATGAAGGAGAGCGGGTTGCTGGAAGACTATATTATAATGGGGCAAGGAATCACGGCAGGAAGTAGAACGAAGCTGACAAGGAATTTTCAACGCTTTGACAAAGCGATTCTTCTCGGTACTAGCAGCTTTTGGGAAGGGATTGATATTCCTGGTGAAGATTTATCTTGTCTTATTATGGTACGATTGCCATTTTCTCCGCCAAATGAACCGCTTACAGAAGCGAAATGTAATCAAATTAAAGAAAATGGTGGAAATCCCTTTTCAGAGCATTCATTGCCAGAAGCGATTATTCGTTTCAAACAAGGGTTTGGCCGATTAATTCGCACAAATCAGGATCGCGGTTTTGTTGTCATTTTTGATAAACGGATCTATACAACGTCTTACGGAAAAGCGTTTCTGCAATCTATTCCAACAGTGCCTGTGAAAAAATTAAATATTAACGAAACCCTTGATTTAATTGAAAATTTCCTTTAATTTTTGAACACGTGACGATAACATTCAAGAAAATACCGCGCTGCATAAGCGCGGTAGAAGTGTGTGTGGACTAAAAGTTATTTTAATTTTGTGAAAGGGGTAATTCTTTTTTATTTAACCTGTTATAATATTGCTAATGAAACGTGCTGAGAATGGGCTAAATTTCTGTCAAAAAGCTGACGTTTTCTTAAGATTATTGTTACCTAAAAGCCTTGCAACTATGATTAACAAAATATGTGTTTAGTGAGGAGAGTTTGTGATGGAAAGTAAAATTGAAGTTTTGTCGACGATAAAAATCCAAAATAGTCCGGATTTATACAAAATTGTCGATTCACTTAACCGAACGTTAAAAGATCAGGATTTAATGTTTGGATTAGCTCTTGATCAAAACGATCAAAATAAAGCTGTATTTACTATTTATCGTACATAAAGAGGGATTTGTATATGAAGAAATGGATTTGGTTAGCAAGTATTGGTTTAATTGTGCTGCTCGGTTTAACGATAAATATACTTTTAAATTCTCTGAAACCTTTGCACAACGCTGAAGCTAAAGCAGAGGAAATTGCTTTAGCAGAAACAAATATCGTACACGTGACTGATTTTACCTTATATAACGGTACGAATAGTTATTATATTGTAAAAGGAATGGATCAATCGGGGGAAAAACTCATTGCATGGATTCCAGAAGAAGAAAAAAATCGTAAAATAATTGTTAGGAATGAAGAAGATGGACTAAGTAAAGAAGCTGCGATCGACAAGCTTTATCAAAGTAAGGAGCCTGATGAAGTTGTGTCAGTTAAACTCGGAATGGAGAATCAAATTCCGCTTTGGGAAATTTATTACCGTTCAAATGATGAATTGATCAATTATTATTATATTGATTTTAAAACAGGCGAATGGTTAAAAGATATACAAAACTTATGATGGTTATTGGGAGGAATTAGGAAATGGAAATTCAACTGGCTCAAAGAGTAAAAGCATTAACCCCCTCTGCAACTCTTGCGATTACAGCAAAAGCAAAGCAGTTAAAAGCTGAAGGCCATGATATTATTGGTCTCGGGGCGGGAGAACCTGATTTTAACACACCGAGGAACATTATTGAGGCAGCTTCTGTTTCCATGAATGAAGGACATACGAAATATACTCCTTCAGCAGGGCTTGCTAAATTAATTGAAGAAATCGTGAAAAAATTCAAAGCTGATCAAGGAATTGAGTATAAGCCAAATGAAATCATTGTGACTAGTGGCGCAAAACACGGATTATATACTCTTTTTCAAGTTCTTCTCAACAAAGGGGACGAAGTGATTATTCCTGTCCCATACTGGGTTAGTTACCCAGAGCAGGTAAAGCTGGCAGATGGTATTCCAGTATTTGTCGAAGGACTTGAAGCAAATGATTTCAAGATTACCCCTGAGCAACTTTCAGCAGTCATTACAGAGAAGACAAAAGCAGTTATTATAAATTCACCTAGTAACCCAACAGGGATGGTTTATACTCGTGATGAGCTATTAGCTCTAGGTGAAATTTGCTTACAAAAAAATGTTCTTATTATTTCCGATGAGATATATGAAAAGCTTATTTATGGGGAAAATCAGCATATATCCATTGCCCAATTATCACCACAATTAAAAGAGCAAACGATTATCATCAATGGGGTTTCGAAATCCCATTCGATGACAGGATGGAGAATCGGCTATGCAGCAGGTAATTCCACTATCATTAAAGCAATGTCAAATCTTGCAAGTCACAGTACCTCTAATCCAACTACTACTGCTCAATACGGGGCGATTGAGGCTTATGCAGGACCACAAGCACCTGTTGCAGAAATGAAAGAAGCATTCGAGCATAGGCTCAATGTCATTTATGATCAGCTTGTTGCTATCCCTGGGATTTCATGTATTAAACCGCAAGGAGCATTTTACCTTTATCCAAATGTTAAAGAAGCAGCGAAACTAACAGGGTATGAGAACGTTGATGACTTTGTAGAAGGACTTTTAGAAGAGGCAAAAGTCGCTGTTGTTCCAGGTTCTGGTTTTGGAACACCAGATAATATTCGTCTCTCCTATGCAACATCTTTAGAATTATTAGAAGAGGCAGTGGCAAGGATCCACCAATTTGTTAAAAGCAAAATATAAATTGGTTCAGAGCGGGCAGGCTAAATACGTCTGTCTGCTTTTTTCTGAAGTCTACTAAAGAATAATTGAGCGATAATGGTCAGCATAGGAATTGTACCGGTAAGCGCAATCCTACACTTTCTTTATTGATTGTCCAATTTTGTAACGGTATAATAAGATGAAGTGCATTTTAATTGATTATTTATTGAAAATGAAGCTTTTAAGTACATATAAAAGCAAGTGGGTAAGTTTTGGAGGGAAATGACAAGTGATGAAAACAACGATTTCAGAAGTACACAAATATGTAGAACAGGAAGTCAAAATTGGAGCATGGATTGCGAACAAGCGTTCCAGCGGAAAGATTGCCTTTTTGCAGTTAAGAGATGGAACTGGCTTCATACAAGGAGTTGTTGTCAAGGCAGAAGTATCTGAGGAGTTGTTTCAAGCTGCGAAATCTGTGACACAAGAATCATCTGTGTATGTGACAGGGGTAGTTCAAAAAGATGAACGTTCTCCGCTAGGGTATGAACTTCTTGTAAAAGGGCTTGAAATCTTACATCAGGCCGTTGATTATCCGATCACCCCAAAGGAACATGGGACAGAATTTTTAATGGATCATCGCCATTTATGGCTACGTTCACGTCGTCAACATGCAGTAATGAAAATTCGCAATGAAATTATTCGTGCGACATATGAATTTTTTAATGATAAAGGATTTTCAAAGGTGGATCCACCCATTTTAACAGGTAGCGCTCCTGAAGGAACGACGGAGCTTTTCGCAACAAAATATTTTGATGAGGATGCATACTTATCTCAAAGCGGCCAGTTATACATGGAAGCGGCGGCAATGGCTCTTGGAAAAGTATTTTCATTTGGACCGACTTTTAGAGCTGAGAAATCAAAAACTCGTCGTCATTTAATTGAGTTCTGGATGATTGAGCCTGAAATGGCCTTTGTTGAATTTGAGGAAAATTTAGAAGTACAAGAACAATATGTTTCTCACATCGTTCAATCAGTGCTCAAAAATTGTCAGATTGAGTTAAAAACATTAGGTAGAGATACAACCAAGCTTGAAAATATAAAAGCACCATTCCCGCGCATTAGCTATGATGATGCAATTGCATTCTTAAATAAAAAAGGTTTCGACGATATTAAATGGGGGGATGATTTCGGTGCTCCTCATGAAACAGCGATAGCGGAACATTATGATAAACCTGTATTTATTACAAAATATCCAACAAGTCTCAAACCCTTTTATATGCAACCAGATCACGAAAGAGAAGATGTTGTATTATGTGCGGACTTGATTGCCCCAGAAGGCTATGGTGAAATTATTGGGGGTTCTGAACGCATCCATGATTTCGATTTGCTGAAGACAAGAATTGAGGAGCATAATTTGCCACTGGATGCTTATCAATGGTATTTAGATTTAAGAAAGTACGGATCAGTTCCACATTCCGGCTTTGGCCTTGGACTTGAGCGAACTGTTGCATGGATTAGCGGGGTAGAGCATGTTCGTGAAACGATTCCATTCCCACGTTTGTTAAATCGTTTATATCCTTAATTTGATGTAAAGCTCGCTACTGAAGGCGAGCTTTGCTTTTTCAGACAGTTAAGGAAATGTGCGATTTGATCCTTCTTTTAAGGAGTGTACTTAGCTTTTGCAAACAGCTTAAGCTATCATCAAATGTTCATTTTCGTGATGACCCTATTCGGTATGCTTTCCTAGAAGAAAATGAAAATGGCTCCCCTTTTTATACTAGCTTGACTAATTTCTCCATACCTTGTTAACTGGACTTCGTGATATACTTAGAGGGAGGTGTCTCTATATGAACGAGAATATGGTGAAATGGGTTCAGGAAGGGAATATTTCAATTCCAAGAGCTTTATTGCTTTATTATAAAGATATGAATATTAATGAAAATGAATTAGTATTGTTGCTGCATGTCATTTCGTTCCTAGAAAAAGGTAATGATTTTCCAACTCCTACGGAAATCTCTTCAAGAATGACGATCTCAACAAGCCAATGTACCGAATTGCTTCGCAAATTAATACAAAAGGGCTTTATTAAAATTGATGACGGCTATTCAAACGAAGGGATTCGTTTTGAAAAATATACGATTGAACCGCTTTGGCAGAAGCTTGTGAATGAATTTTTACTCAATCAAAATGCTCAGCAGAAAGAGCAAAATGAAAAAAATGAAATAGATTTATACACAGTCTTCGAGCAGGAATTTGGCAGGCCATTATCACCATTTGAATGTGAAACATTGGCGTTATGGCTGGATGATGATCGTCATGAACCAATCATTATTAAGGCTGCATTAAGAGAAGCTGTTATTTCAGGAAAGTTGAACTTTCGTTATATTGATCGCATTCTTTTTGAATGGAAGAAGAATGGCATCAAGACGATTGAGCAAGCAAAAAGCTATGGAAATAAATTCAGACAGAATTCAAGACATTCGATTCGTACAAACAGTGAAGAGGAAACGAGTCGCCCTGAAGCTGTTCCCTTTTATAACTGGTTGGAACAATAAAAATGGAAACTTTTTAAGTGAGTGAGGCAAATGTTAAATAAAACACAAATTCGATTTTGTTTAGATAAAATAGGGGAAATGTACCCTGATGCTCATTGTGAGCTCGTACATTCTAACCCATTTGAACTGGTTATTGCGGTCGCTTTATCGGCACAATGTACTGATGTACTAGTCAATAAAGTAACGAAAGAACTCTTTCAGAAATATAAAACGCCTGAGGACTATCTCAATGTATCTTTGGAAGAACTGCAAGAGGATATTCGTTCCATTGGTCTCTATCGTAATAAGGCTAAAAATATCCAAAAGCTTTGTAGATTACTGCTAGAGGAGTACAATGGGGAAGTTCCGAAAGACCGGGATGAATTAACGAAGCTACCAGGTGTTGGACGCAAAACAGCAAATGTTGTAGTATCTGTCGCTTTTGGCGTCCCGGCAATTGCCGTTGACACTCATGTTGAGCGCGTGAGCAAGCGGTTGGCTATTTGCAGGTGGAAAGACAGTGTATTAGAGGTTGAAAAGACACTGATGAGAAAAATTCCTGAGGACGAATGGTCAGTTACCCACCATCGGTTAATCTTTTTTGGGCGCTACCATTGCAAGGCGCAAAATCCTCAGTGTGACATTTGTCCTTTGCTTGATCTTTGCCGTGAAGGGAAGAAAAGGATGGCGAAGAAATAATGAATGAGTTCGTACGAACGGTGCCTGAGGAATTAAAGCATTCTTTCTTTTTTCCAGAGGATAAAATTACGATAATCTCCCCAATGCAGGGGAGTGATTTTCACATTGCCTTTATGTACGAAGCAGCTCATTTTTTAGGTGAAGAAGGTTTGAGGCCATGGGATGATCCTCAACATAGCATTGCCTCGTTATTACAGGAATGGCTTAATGTAAAAGCGGAGCTTCAAGCTGATTTTGCAATGAGAAATACGAAAGCAGCCTTAAATTCTATGAGAAAAGGGAGCGGTTTGTTTGTTGAATTTCTGCATTGGACAAACAATAAACCGTCCATTTTAAATACAGAAATTGCCTATAATGATTTGCACATTAAGCCTGTCAATATTGAAGAGCGTTTACAGTTTATCATTGAAAGACCTAATTTATTTCATTCTTATATGCAATTATGTGAGCTATTTGTTGAACAGGAGAAAGGCTATAAAAAGATGATGGCCATGAAAAATATGAAAAAATAAGGAAAGGCGTCTAAGCATAAGCTTGGACGCCTTTCTCTTATGGTTGATTACCTTGGTTCCCGCCATTTTGATTTCCTTGACCTTGGCCCTGACCTTGACCTTGACCTGGGTTATTTCCTTGCTGTGGCTGGCCATTATTGTTATCATTTTGCTCGTCGTTTCCAGGATTTTCGTTATCTGGCTCGTCTGTTTCTTCATCTTCCTCGTTTCGACCCCATGGTGGACCACCATTGTCATCATTCTCATCATCCCCATCAAAAATGAGTGGATCAGGAATTTGAATGGCTGCCGTTGCGGGGTCACTCTTTTGTTGATCACGAACAGCGATAACCTTGAAGGTGTAATATCCACCATAATCGGCTTTCATTCGCAGAGTTTTTTCAGATTGTGCCGTTAACAGTTCTTCTGCACCATCATCTTTCTTCACATAAATTTCAAATTGGACGCCATTTTCGTTTTCAGCAACATAATTCCAGTTTAATACAATCTCATTACTATCTGTATCATAATCTGCTGTTAAATTAACAGGTGCTTCAAGTCTATCATATTTATCAGATACTTCCTTTGGAGCGTGGCCCTTTACAGCATATTCTGTAATGATCATGTTTTTAGGAGTGTACTTACTTGCTTTTTTAGCTGGAATTGTTCCCTTTTCAATCTCAACTACTTCAACAGTATTCGGAACTTTAAAATCCGCTGTTTCTTTCCCGTTATGGACATGTTCCATAATATTTTTAAATAATCTTTGGCCAATTTTTTGGTCATCACCAACTAAATAATTTTCGTTTTTATTATCATATCCTGTCCAGACAGCAGCAGTATAGTTGGTTGTATAACCAACAAACCATGCATCTGGTACAGCGCCATTTGGAATATTGTAAGCCTTTTTATCTGCATCAGGATAATTGGTCGTTCCGGTTTTTCCGGCAAGTGGCAGGCCTGATATATTAGCTCTTGTACCGGTTCCTGATTGAACGACATCCTTCAGCATATCAGTGATCATAAACGCAGTATAGTCCTGCATCACAACTTTGGAATCGGGCTTCATCTTCAATTTCGTGCCGTCTCGAAGCTCAATCTCAACGACAGAGTAGGGTTCTGTATAAAATCCATTGTTCCCGAATGCGCTGTAGGCTCCAGCCATTTCCAGTGATGAAACGCCCTTATCCTCGCCACCAAAACCACCGATGGAGTAAGATTCATGAATTTCTTTAAGCGGAATCCCTAAATCGATCGCGAATTGCTTCGCTTTTTCTGCTCCGACTGCTTGGAAGGCTTGTAGCGCAGGGATATTTCGCGATAAAGCCAGTGCGGTACGCATTGACATGACACCCATATGCTTATTATCCCAGTTGCTGATTTTATCTCCAGTTGAATATGTGTACGGTTTATCATCTAAAGCATAATAAGTACCCCATTTTAAAAACTCAATAGCAGGACCGTAGTCAAGAATTGGTTTTATTGTTGAGCCTGGTTGTCTTTTTGCATCTGTCGCATAATTAAAGCCAAAGTCAACCGTTTGATTACGCCCACCTCCAAGTGCGCGGATCTGGCCAGTAGCAGTATCTAAGAGAGTTATGCCTGCCTGGAATTTTTCATCAGGATAATCAATTTCATCACCATCTAGAATATCCTCAACATATTTTTGGGCATCCGGCTCAAGAGTTGTATATATTTTCAAACCATCTGAAAATGGATCAATATCTGGATACTTTGCCTTGATTTCTTTTACGACATGGCCAACAAAGGCGTCATACGGAATATCTCCAGTAGATCTTTTATCCTCTGGGACCAATGTTGAAGTAACATCAACGCTTTTAGCTTCTTCCATTTCCTCCTGAGTGATAAAGCCATGCTTATGCATAAGAGTAAGGACGATGTTACGGCGTTTTTCCGCTCTTTCTGGATGTTTAAATGGATTATAATTAGCTGGACTTTGTGGCATGCCAGCGAGCAATGCTGTTTCTGCTAACGTTAGTTCATCTAATTCTTTCCCGAAGTATACTTTTGCTGCTGTAGCAATTCCGTGTCCTCCAGAATCCATCCAAATTTTATTGACATACATTTCAAAAATTTGCTGTTTTGTATACTTTCTTTCTAACTGAAAGGATAACCATGCTTCTTGTGCTTTACGGGATAATGTTTTTTCAGGTGTTAAAAATGAGTTTTTAACGACCTGCTGGGTAATGGTACTAGCACCTTCAGCACCAAAACCGTCGGTTAGATTAGCCACGACAGCTCCACCTAAGCGAATAATATCAACCCCGTTATGCTTATAAAAACGGGTGTCTTCAGTGGCTAATATCGCTTCCTCGACCTGTTTTGGGATATCTTCATAGTCCACGTAGTCCCGTTTTTCTGAACCAATTTCTGCAAACAGGCTTCCGTTAATATCATAAAGCTCGGATGAGATTGGATCTTTTAACAATTTTTCATCAAGCTCTGGAGTATCTTTAACCATATAAGCAAAAGTTCCAGCGCCAATAAGCAATCCTACAATTCCTAAGGCAACAAGAAAGAGAAAAATACGTTTAACCGATATTTTGGATTTTTTTCGGCCTTTTCCTTTTTGTTTACTATTAAGCTGCTTACGGCGCTCCTCTCTTGATTGGTATTTTTCTGCCATATATGTTCATCCTTCCTTTTACTACTCACGTTTCCATTAATTAAGATGGTAGAGCTGATCTATAATCTTAATATAGTCAATTCGTGGTTGAAATCCAAGTGATATTTTATGTCCATATTGAGCTACTTCAGTGAAAGTAATCGACTTTCTCCCTCCGTTTTCCATCCTTTCCCAAAAAAACAGTAATGTTTTTCCTTCGAGCAAGTATACTTCTTCGATTTTGGAAAAGCGGAGAATAACGAAAGCAATACCAGACTGATTTAGTACTTGTCTAATATGCTCAATTTGGTGTTGATGAAAATTTTGCAAAGGAAAAGAGGTTTTAAAGCGAGTTTCCTTTGCTTCAAAGTCAATATATCTTCCCTTATAAACCCCGTTATAGTCTGTTGTTGACGCTTGTTTAAAATAAGCTTCTTTAATCACAGCAGCACTTCTTTTTGGATAATCCACTTGCACAATTTGCACAGGAGTGGGTTTTTTATGAATGACAGCTTTTCCGCTCGCCAAATAATATTTATTCGTCTCGTTTAAATCTTCTTCTAAAGTCATTCCCCTATTACTGTAGGTGAAATCCTTTTCCTTTGTCTTTTTCGTTATTTTCTTTTCACTTGGCTGAATGAATTTCTTTCCGTTTGGATAATGGAATTCCAATGATAAACACCTCACAAACTCTTTTTTATCATATCAGAAGTCCACGATCTTTGGTTGAATAAAAAGCACTAATTAACGAATTCTAAAGATAGCCGCTATAAAAGAAGGTGTTCTTTTGATTATGGAATACGCTGATTTATCAGGCACTGAAAGAAAGATAATACACTCAATCAAGGGCCTTGTAAAGCAAAATAATACGGATAACCTCTCAAGAACTGAAGCATATCTTCGTTATTATCAAGAAAATAAGACGATAAAATGGTCCTTTTTAGCTCACATGGTATCCCGTAACGCAGGCTGGAATATGTGTGATTTAAAAGGGAAGTGGTTTTCAAAAATTATTGGAAAACAAAAAAGAGATTTTTTATTTCAAACATATGAAAAAGCAAATTGGCTTATTTTTCAGGATGCTTATCCTCAACTCCTTCTCTATCAATATTCGACGAAAAAAGGGAAGCCAATGTTTCACCTGCTGAAGTTTTTCCAGGTTTCCCAGCTCATGGAACAAGAATGGAGGCATTATTGGTATTCACAAGACCATGTCAGAATATTATTAGCATTAATCATCAATGAACAAAATATTATTCAAAAACCAGTCATAGAGAATTCTTTTTATAAAAAACATGTCTTTCGAACTTTTTTATTTTCCTTTCAAGATTGGTTTCATTACAGCTGCGTATTATTGCCTACAGTACATGGTGAATTATTTGGCGCAAGTGTCAACGGTTTTCGTTCTGTTGATAAACGAATTGACTTAGGCAAACGGCTTGTTTCGATTTTATTTCATGAGAGCTTATACTCATATTTCTATGAATTCGCTATAAACACGAACCATACAGGTTCCCGTGATGACTATGAGCAGTACTTACAAAAAAAAGCTAGCAGCTTTACACCGCAGCTTAGGCTTGCCTTTCCGATTGTTCATCATCGAATGGAGCCCTTGAAGGACTGGTCAAAACAGAAAAAGCTCAAACTGAAGTGGTTCAAAACAACCATTCATCATCGTCACCCTGTTGTCCTAACAAGTTGGTATAAAAGAAAGCAAAAAAAACTTCATCGGACGATATTATTTAAGGAAAAATGTGTGAGGATATTTTCCATGTATAAAAAGAAAGAAGAGATTATGGACGATTAGTTTCATCTCCATAATTCTCTTCAATGGATCGCTATACGTTTATGTTGAAGGCCTGTCTGCACCTTCTAATTTCTTATCACCAAAGCCAGTCTTTCTTTCTTCTAGTTTTTTTGGCTGGGCGTTTGTTTGTTTCTTCTTCTTTTTCATCATCAGCACCTCCTTTTTTAGTTTGTTCAGGAGCTGCATGTTTCATTCTTGTCGAATTAACGCAATCGCGGTGAAAAATAGTTCTATCTTTGCCGAATCACAACTAGTTTTGTCAACGATGAAGGAGGTCTTTAATGTAGGGAGAATATAGTGCATATACATAAAAGATTGAGAACTATATCATCTGCGCGAAAATACAGTCTCCTATGAAAAGCCCCTTTTTTATTAACAGTTTAAGCTTTGATAAGCAGTATGGTTGAACAAATGATTTTTGGCCTATTTCTTGTGAAACTAAGGTATCATACGCCTTTCAGTTATGCTGAAAGGTTCAGAGAAGTTCAGAGAAAATGAGGAAAAATCAAGTCCGATATTTAACAAAGCCACAATTAACAAAGCACAGTGGTTAAAAATTGAGGAGGTAGTTGAATTGGAAAAGGAGAGTATTCAAAAAGAAGAATTACTTGAAAAATTAACCGAAATTTATGATCAGTTGGAGGAACTTGAAAAAACACTTGATACAAATTTAGCGGAAAACCGAAAAAAAGCGATAAATGATCAGTTTACAAGATTAATGAGTCTTGAGAGCCGTATTACAAGACTTGAAAATGCATGTAACAGTGGGCCTTTAAAATTTATTGAAAAGAAACGGAAGGGAGAAGCGGTTCAAGGACAGAACATGAAACTTGAACTTGGCTACTAATCAAAATACAATAACAATAAAGTAGCGCTGTGCTGCTTTATTTTTTTTAGAGGAGAGAAAAGATATTGAGTACTAGCTTATTAGCTTTAACTAATAAATTATTGGGATTTACTGAACAAATTCTTGAAAAATTTGAAGAGGTTAAGGAAACGAAGGAAAAAGGCGACTTTTATAAAGAGGTAAAACCTTTTGCAGATCAGGTAAGGGAAGTAAAAGATGAGTGGGAAATACTAGCAAAAGAATGGATTGAGGCGGAAAATCCTAAATATTTACATGTAAAACAAATTGAATCAGCCTCTGAACAGATGGAACTGCTCTCGGTTCAAGCGTTTTTTCCTGAAACAAGCAGAACTCGATTTATAAACTATTGGCAATCTGTTCGCTTTGTTTTGACGTCATTAAAGGATTTATTAGAAAAAGAATAACCGGGAGAAGCCTAGATCCTGGAATCTCCCGTTAGGCAATTTAAGATTGGGGTTGAGTCTCTGTCTTATGATGAGGCAGTTTAGCTCCTTGAGATTCAAGCTCACGAACTAGTTTTTTATACTCACTCGATGTGATTTCATTAGATACATAAGCCTTTTTGGCGAAATCTAACAATTCATTTACATCTTCAGCTTGATACTGTTTGTGGATTGAAAACTTTTCCTTTAGCTCGTGAACGAACATCCATATTCCTCCCCTTTTTTATCTTATGCTTATCCTATTTCTACACTTTATCGTAACATAAAATTAAATGGTCTTTTAATTTTTCGAAAATTTAGACTTCAGACATTAACCTGCATATTTAGACATTAATGAGACTTTGTTAAAGAGCTCTAACTTAACACCGGCATATAAGTTTAAGGAAAAGGCTGGAATTGTCACAACATAGGCAGATCAATCATAAATTATCATGATGAGTCATTCTTTTTTTGTTAAGGGAAGATATATTAATTTACACGAGTTTATTTTCAATCGGGGAAACGCGAGAAGTGGGGACACAGCAATCTTTCAAGTAGTTAAGAAGGGGATTCGCCCCAGTTAACGAAAAAACATTTCATGCGAAATCTTGTTTTCGCATGGTTTTTAGTAGTATGAAGGTAAGGAGGGGAGATATAAATGTTTGGTCAAACAAATACAAATCAAGCTTATTATCAAGCTCCGCCTCATCGTTTTCCATCTTCATGGCCAATCCAGCAAGGGCAAGGGTGGCAAAATACTGTCCGCAATCAAAACTATTATTACTCGCTATATGGAAATCAAGGATGGCAAGCTTATGGTCAAATGAATCAAAGCCAACAGTATCCGTATGGACACATGAACGCCGGCCAATATCCTCCAACCCAAGGAGAAGTACCATTTGCACAGGAACAACCTTATCCTGTTGAATCTATTTTGCAAAATCCACTTCAACCTAAGAAAAATCAAGGAGGGACGAATCCCTATATGGGATATATGAATCCATATATGCATCCATATCCTAAGCCGGGGATCGGTGGAAATAGACCACCTTCTGGCATTAGTTCTTTTATGAATTCTTTTAAGCAGCAAGATGGCTCATTAGATTTTAATAAAATGATTGATACAGCTGGACAAATGATGAATGCAGTAAATCAAGTTTCAGGATTGGTAAAAGGCTTGGGAGGAATCTTTAAAGTCTAGCATTTTAAAGGGGTAAAAAAGCGACCTAAGATCGTTTTTTTCGACTGTAGGTAAACTCTTGATGAAATCAAGTTTGCCTACAGTCTTTATAGTAAAAACCATCAGAAGCTGATAGAGCGGTACAACTGGGGAGATTATGTAGAAGAAGCTGAATACCTTTGTCACACAAATGAAGAAAGACATGTACGCACGTCGTAAAAAGTCGATTGAACAAGTCTTTGCTGATGCAAAAAAAGGATGGTATACGATGGACAACTCACAAAGGAGGATTAAAAAACAAGTCCGTGCAGGCGATGCTTACTTTTAATGCCATGAACTTAAAGAAATTGGCTAATTGGACTTTTCAACTTGTTTGAGTAGGACTTAAACGAGTTGATTGAAGTGAAAGGTGTTTGATTCTATACGGACAGGAGGGGAAAGCGTGAAGGACTCCAGTGCGAATAAGCTTCTAATTTAACTGACTGGAACAGATGTGGTCTGCAAGAGTTCAATCCGATTAATAGCGATAAGACCAGCTGCTGGAACCAACGTCATTTGCTTTCGATCAGACAGAGCCTGAGGTTAGCAGCTCTAGAAATTCTGTAAAAAAGACTGCTGAAAACTTTTTCAGTGGTTTTATTTGCGGAAACAGGTGAGCCCTCACAGGGAAGTGACAGCACCTAGAGGCTCACCGCCCGCCTCCCGGAAAGCAAGCGTCTGGAGCGGAAATCAACGGATGTTAACGGCAATTCCATCCCAAAATACCAATAGACAAAGAGAGGCGTGACTCTCGATGCTTTTGTCGATAATCTGATACGACCTTCTTTAGGTCGCTTTTTTATGTTTATATCTATTGTTCTCCGTCACTAATAAAAATTTGCTTCCCTTTTGGCTTCGGAACTCGAATTTTTAACAGTCCATCTTGATAACTCGCTTTTACACTGGCTTCGTCGATTATGTGTCCAAGATATATGTTGCGGCTAAGTTGTTGTGTAGATTGACTTTTTTTGAAATAATTCTTTTTCTCATCTTCTTCGATGACCATTTCCACGTTTTTTACTGAAATGGTAATCGAACGCTCAAGAACATCAATATTAATTTGTTCCTTTTTTACCCCTGGAAGCTCCGCTGTAATGATAATTTTTTCATCTAGTTCTTTTACCTGGACAGGAAAACTGCTGAAGGGCATTTGAAAAAATTCATCCATACTTTGAAGAAAGCCTTTTACAGGTCTTTTGTGAAAAAAATCATTCATGAGATTTCGAAAATCACCGAAAGGATCCTGATAATGATCCGGCTCTTTTGGAAGCTTTGAAGACATCGTGCACAACTCCTCTCAAAAAATGGTCAGTATAGTATATTCAGTTATGACAGAGCTGTTAAAAAATTTATTGCTGAATACGTGACAAACAAGTAGGAAGGGAACAAATTCTGAACAATCTATGAAATGTGATTTGGCTCACTTAATTATATGTAGAGGAAAGGTTATGCTGATACCGTATTATTTAAGAGAGAGGGGAATTAAATAATGTTTTGTTATCAATGTGAACAAACACCTACAGGTGGATGTAAGGTTGTAGGTGTTTGTGGGAAAGATGAAACGATCGCTAGTTTGCAAGATACGATCGTATTTGGATTAAAAGGAATTGCTGCTTACCGTACTCATGCCAATCAATTAGGGGCTACTGATTCATTTGTCGATACGACAACACATGAAGCCCTCTATATGACCTTAACGAACTCGAACTTTAATGTTCAAGAGCATATTGAAATGGCGATGAAAGTTGGTCAAGCTGCTGTCAGGATCATGGAGGTTTTGGATGAAGCGCATACGAAAAGATTAGGAATTCCAAATCCCATCAGAGTGTCCCAAAATAAGGTGGAAGGAAAAGCGATTCTTGTAACGGGACATAATCTCTTTGCACTGGAAGAGTTGCTGAAGCAAACTGAAGGTAAGGGAATCAATATTTATACGCACTCTGAAATGCTCCCTGCACACGGTTACCCTGCATTGAAAAAATATTCCCATTTAAAAGGTAATTTAGGTAAGGCATGGTATGATCAAAGAAGATTATTTGAAAAATTCAATGGAGCGATTCTTGCGACGACAAATTGTGTCATGCCGATAAAAGGAAGCTATGCAGATAGAATGTTTTCATATGAAGTTGCCGGACTTGAAAATGTTCAAAAAATTGTCAATGATGATTTTACACCATTGATCGAGAGAGCATTGGAGCTTCCGGAGGCTTATATTGACTCAGAGGAAACTTTATTAACGGGTTTTCATCATGAAACAGTGTTAGGACTTGCCCCTGAAGTCATAGCTGCGGTGAAGGAAGGGAAGATCAAACGGTTTTTTGTGATTGCTGGATGTGATGCACCAGGTCAGGGAGGCGAATATTACCGCGAATTGGCTACCTCCCTACCGCCAGAGACAGTTATCTTGACTACCTCTTGTGGAAAATTCCGTTTCAATGATGTGGATTACGGAACAGTACCAGGGACAGATATTCCACGGTACATAGATCTTGGTCAATGTAATAACTCTGGCTCAACTGTTAAAATTGCAAAAGCTCTAGCAGATGCATTTGAATGTGAAATTAATGAGTTGCCAGTTAGTATTGTTCTTTCATGGTTTGAACAAAAAGCTGTTGCAATTCTGCTTGGTTTATTTAGTCTTGGCATTCAGGATATTCGCATCGGGCCGAAACCGCCAGAATTTATTTCAGAGGGAGTAATGAATGTTCTACAAGAAACCTTTAATTTGAAATTAATTGGAACAGCTCAGGAAGACATGGCAGAAATGCTTGCTAAATAAGATAAATAAAAAACATCCGCTAGTTTGTTTTGCTGGCGGATGTTTTTTATGGAAGGAATTTATTTTTATTTTAGTTATGTCTTGTGTAGCGCTTTGGTACCTTGTGCCTGATTAGTCAATGAAAACTTCAATCGCAATGGGTTTTCTCTATGACAGAAAGTCTTTTCATGACTTTACTTCATCCACAAAGCAGCCATTCGAGCTTTTTGAAGGTGTGCGTTTTTTTAGATGAGTTCATCCATTAGGATGTCTGGATCTAAAAGTAAATTCCCTTTGTTATCAACTTCGATCTTGCCTTCTTTTTTCATTTTTGTTAATGTTCGGCTAACTGTTTCACGCGTTGTTCCAATCATATTGGCTAAGTCACGATTTGTAAATTCTCCTTTTAGGAGAATGGAGCCGTTTTCTAATTCTTGTCCATGGTTTTTTCCTAGCCTTATAAGGAGTTTGACAATTTGTTCATAAGTGTTATTGATAATTTGCGATTCTAACCGCTCTTGTAATTCCACAATCTTTTCACCGAGAACTTTAAAGACTTTGATTGATAATTGGGGATTTTCAATTAAGACGTTCTCAAACTTTGATATTGGAACCACTACTAATACAGCATCGTCTATTGCCTCAGAAAAAGCAGGATAGCCACCTTTTCTAAAGAAGCCAACATGGGGAAACATATCTCCTTTTTTTAAGAAAGCAACAATTTGTTCTTTACCTGTTACATCACTTTTGTAAATTTTTATTTTCCCTTCATAAATAAAATAAACATTTTCCAATGGATCGTCCTGCATGAAAACGAATGTTCCTTTTTTCCATTCCCTTGAAATTGAAATGTTAACAATTTTTGTTAATTCTTCCTCGTTCAAGTCACGAAAAAGTGTAAACTTCGATAATATGTTTTTTATATCTTCATGTTTCATACTACACCTCTAATTGATTTCATCTACTTCCATTGTACAAGAAATAACCCGTTATTTCTAAATTCTTTGCGGACGTTTTTTTACAATTTTGCTTCCATAAAAAATTGCCAATAAAAAATAGTAGAAAATTCTTTTTTTGCGAACGTTTATTCGCTAGAATAAAAGGATAATACATGCTTTTAATTTGAGGTGAGGGCAATGAAGGTTCGCAAAAATCTACAGCATTTTTTAGAGGCTTTAAAGCTAGAAGACAGCTTTAAGGAAAATATCGTACATTGGCATACGATTGAGGAGAAGGAAGCAAAGACGGTTGAATTGCCTGTTCATATAGATGAAAATTTAAAGAATGCCTTACAAAAAAGAGGTATTCATGAGTTATATACACATCAACGTTCTGCCTTTGAAACTGTGCAGAAAGGAGAAAGTATTGTTGCTGTAACCCCAACTGCTTCTGGGAAAACCCTTTGTTATAACCTACCTGTCTTGCAAACTATTACAGAGAATCCGCAGGCGAGAGCACTTTATATTTTCCCAACAAAGGCACTGGCTCAAGATCAAAAAAGCGAGATTAATGAGCTTATTGATGATGCAGAATTAACGATTAATAGTTATACATATGATGGAGATACTCAAGGCTCAATACGAGAAAAAGTTCGGAAAGCAGGGCATATCGTGATTACAAATCCCGATATGCTTCACTCTGCTATTTTGCCTCATCATACAAAATGGGTGTCATTATTTGAGAATTTGAAGTATGTCATAATTGATGAGCTTCATATTTATCGTGGTGTTTTCGGCAGTCATGTAGCAAATGTGATTCGTAGATTAAAGAGAATTTGCCGTTTTTATGGAACTGATCCAATCTTTATTTGTACATCAGCGACGATCGCTAACCCATTGGAGCTAGCAGAAAATCTGACGGGAAAGAACATGACGCTAATTGATAATAACGGGGCACCAAGTGGGAGAAAACATTTTCTTTTCTATAATCCACCGATTGTGAATAAGCCTTTAAATATTCGCAGGAGTGCTACTTTAGAGGTGCGGAAGCTGGCAGGGGAGCTGTTGAAGAATCGGATTCAAACCATTGTTTTTGCTCGCAGTCGGGTACGAGTTGAAATTCTCCTTACGTATCTTCAGGAATTAGTCAAACACCAGCTTGGACCAAAAGCAATCCGTGGCTATCGAGGTGGTTATTTGCCCACTGAAAGGCGGACGATTGAAAAAGGATTGCGCAATGGGGATATTTATGGGGTTGTAAGCACGAATGCTTTGGAGTTGGGGGTTGATATTGGGCAACTCCAAGTTTGTATCATGACTGGATACCCAGGATCGATAGCGAGCTCATGGCAGCAAGCAGGACGAGCAGGGAGAAGGCATAGCGAGTCATTAGTCATCATGGTAGCCAGCTCCAGTCCATTAGACCAATATATCATTGAACACCCAGATTATTTTTTTACAAGAAGTCCTGAAACAGCGAGAATTAATCCAGATAATTTAATTATTCTTATCGATCATCTTAAATGTGCAGCATACGAGCTTCCTTTTAAAAAAGGTGAGCATTTTGGTGCGTTTGAAACAGAGGATGTTTTAGAATATTTAGTCGAAGAAAGAGTTCTTTATCAACGAGGTGATAAGTGGTATTGGATGAATGATTCATTTCCAGCTCATAATATTAGCCTTCGTTCTGCTTCACAGGAAAATATCGTCATTATAGACCAATCAAATATTGCCAATGTGAAAGTAATTGGTGAAATGGATCGATTTTCAGCCATGACGCTTTTACATGAAGAAGCAATCTACTTACATCAAGGAATTCAGTACCAAGTGGAAAAGCTTGACTGGGAAGAAAAGAAGGCTTTTGTTAGGGAAGTGGATGTCGATTACTTTACAGATGCCAATCTTGCTGTTGAATTGAAAGTGCTCGAAATGGATAAAAGTCGTTTGCTTCATGATACAGAAGTGGCCTACGGCGACGTAAGTATATTAGCGAAAGCGACGATTTTTAAAAAGATTAAATTTGACAGCCATGAAAATATCGGTTCTGGACCGATTTCGCTTCCAGAGGAGGAACTGCATACAAGCTCTGCATGGATTTCGTTTAAGGAAGGACTGGAAATGTCTGAATCAAGAATGGAACAAGGCTTGCTCGGTGCAGCCCATGCTTTGCGCTATATCGCTCCGATTTTTGTCATGTGTGATTCAGGGGATATTCATGTTGTACCGCAGGTGAAAGCAGTCCATAATGAAAAACCGACGATTTTCTTTTATGACCGCTATCCAGGGGGAATTGGATTAAGTGAGAAAATTTATGACGGTATGGAAAATGTTCTTAAGGAAGCAAAGGGGATGATTGCCCGTTGTCAATGTGAGAACGGCTGCCCTTCTTGTATCGGTACTGACACAACGAGTCGTGATGCGAAGCGCGATGCTTTGCAGATTTTCGAGCAATTCTTAAAGCAAACGAGTTAATTAAGGAAGTGTGAATATTGTCATTTCGAAACAAATTAAACCGCTTAAAGCCGCATATTCGAAGTGAAAAAATGGAAGAGTCCAAATCGCCTCAAGCAACGAGAGAGCTTGAGGGAACAGTCCCGGTTCAAGAGCAATGGGAGCAACATTTTGTCAAACCATATTATTATGATGGTGATTTTTGCTTGATCCGAGAAAGGGAATTCCCATTAGAGCAAAAGTATGGAAAATATACCTTTGCTCAATTTGTCGATGCGATTCAAGCTTGGAATACGAGCACCGTTCAACACCCATTATCTGCAAAAGGATATAGCCATGAACAATTATTTTTTTTCGATACGGAAACAACTGGACTTGGTGGAGGAACAGGGAATACGATTTTCTTATTAGGATATGCCTCAGTAAAAAAAGATAAAGTTGTGCTACGCCAGCATTTCCTTCCTCATCCAGCAGCAGAGGTACCTCTATATCAAAGTTTCTTAGAAAGGATTGATTATCGAACACTTGTGACCTACAACGGCAAAGCTTTTGATTGGCCTCAGGTGAAAACGAGGCACACGCTGATAAGAGAACTTGTTCCTAAGCTACCAGCTTTCGGTCATTTTGATCTTTTTCATGCGGCTAGGCGCTTATGGAAGCATAAGCTTGATAGACTTAAGCTTTCGATCGTTGAAAAGGAAATATTAGGGATTGAACGACAAGAAGATGTACCGGGCTATCTTGCACCGATGATTTACTTTGACTTTGTTGAAACACAAAAACCAGAAGGGATGCTTGGAATACTACAGCATAATGAGATGGATATATTATCCCTTATTACCCTATATACTCATATTAGTTTTCAGCTTTTAAATATCGATCAATCAAGGACGATTTCGGAGGGCTATGAAGTAGGTAGGTGGTATGCCTCATTAGGAGAAAGGGCAGGTGCATTAGAAAATTTATCTCTTGTCGCGAAGGGGACAGAACAGAGCGCTTTAAAAGCTAAGCTAGCTCTCTCGTATGAGTTAAAAAAACAAAAAGAATGGGAAAAAGCCGTTCAGTTATGGAAAGAGCTGGTGAATGCAAATCATAAAAATATCATCTTTGAGGTTTGCTTAGAACTTGCGAAATACTATGAGCACCATCAGAAAGAGTTAGAGTCAGCCCTGTACTATTCAGAAAAAGCTTTGCACATATTGCAGGAGAAAATGGCCCTTTGGAAAGGAAAAGATTCTGCAACGTTACAAGAAGTAGAAAAAAGAATAGCAAGAATTACGAGAAAACAGCAGGGTGCGAGAAAAAACCACTAATTCCCTAGTTGTCTAAGTCTTTATCCACCGTTAAAATAGGGAACGTATGTAAGAATGTTCAAATGAAAAAATTGAAGTGAGTGAAGAAATTGCAAAAAGTGATTCTATTATTGTTTTTTGTTATTATTTGTTTAACGGCGATTATTTTTTCCAACATAAAGACTTACGCTTTTTTTATCGTCTAAGCGCTTCTGAAAATGGATATAAAGTCGTCGTAACGCATATCTGCTAATGGGATTAAAGTAGAAGAATGAAAAGTGATAGAAACATTTGATTAAGATAAGGGACCAGACGTACTGGTGCCTTTTTACATAAGGAGCTTGCTAATCATTTGAGTAAAGTAGCAGTCATTTCAGGATATAAACCACACGAGCTTGGATTATTTAGTCATAATGATCCGGCTGTTGAATACATTAAATTAGCGATAAAAAAACAATTGCTTTTCCGTTTAGATGAAGGATTAGAATGGGTCATTATTAGCGGTCAATTAGGCGCTGAGCTTTGGGGAGCAGAAGTCGTATTAGACTTGCAACTTGAAGGATATCAAGATTTAAAGCTTGCGGTTATAACTCCGTTTTTGAATCAAGAAGAAAACTGGAAGGATGAGAACAAGGAACGGTATGAATCAATCTTGATGCAAGCTGATTATGTTGACTCTATTACAAAGAAACGATACGAGAATCCTTGGCAATTTCGTCTGAAAAACCAGTTTTTAGTTGAGAAGAGTGATGCATTAATCCTTTTATACGATTTTGACAAAGAAGGCAGCCCTAAATTCTTGTACGAAACAGCACGTAAATATCAAGAAAATCACTCATATCAAATTTACTTAATTGATTTTTACGATTTACAGTCAGTCGTTGAAGAAGAACAAATGAAGAGTACCGATTTTTAAAAAGTAGCACCGGCAAGCTTTCGTGAATGGATAACGGATTTTGAATTAATACGAGCATTTAATTATGCGTGTGGTCTAAATGGGAGTGAAATTTATAATAGTAAATTCAGCCTCTTTAATAAATTTTCTATAGAAAATGTCACTTCCCCAAAAGAAAAATTGACAAAGTTGCATATTTTTGAAAAAATAATGATAACGATTGGCGTTTAGAGGTGAATATATGCTTTCAGATAAAATCAAATTAACGGCTAAAGATATTTTGGAAAAAGAGTTTAAAACAGCCATGAGAGGCTATAAACCAGAGGATGTAGATAAATTTCTTGATATTATAATCAAGGACTATGAAACAATGCAAGCAGAAATAGAAGAGCTTCAACAAGAGAATATTAGGCTAAAAAGATTGGCTGAAGAATCGAATAAGCGTCCTGCTCCAGCACCAGCTCCGCAAACAAGTGGAACGACAAACTTCGATATCTTAAAAAGACTATCAAATCTTGAAAAGCATGTGTTTGGAAGCAAGCTATACGATTGATTGAGGATGGGAACATCTAATTATTTCCATTGCTATTCTTTTCATTCTTACATATAATAATGCTTGTAGTTTTTTAATAACGTTCGGGTAATCGCTGCAATAAGCTTATTGGCAAATTGTAGAGGAAAGTCCATGCTCGCACAGGCTGAGATGTCTGTAGTGTTCGTGCCTAGCGAAACGATAAGCTAGGGCATTAAGGAAGAGGCTGTGCTTCTTCCTTTTTGACGGCAGGGAAAATACCTAAGTCTTAAGGATATGGTATGATTACCTTTAAAGTGCCACAGTGACGGAGCCTGCTTAGAAATGAGTAGGGTGGAACGAGGTAAACCCCACGAGCGAGAAACCCAAATTATGGTAGGGGCACCTTCTTTAAGGAAATGAACGAGAAAGAAGGACAGGTTAAATATAACCTGTAGATAGATGATTACCACCGGAGTACAAGACGAAGGTCGTTTGCAGTACGAAGGAACAAAACATGGCTTACAGAGCGTTATTAAGGACCTTATCATTATTAGTAAGTGAAAGAAAGATAGTTAGGAAAAGCTCTCCGTAGAGGAGGGCTTTTCTTGCAGTTTAGGAAATGCTGAGTTCATTGTCGATAGTCTTTTCATGGGCGTATCCAATTTTGTGCAAGCTAACAAATTTTACGTTTAGTAAAATTTGCTTTTGGGTCTTATAACTACCATATCAAAAGAACAGGCCCTTCATAGTTTTTACGGCGATGAGCACGAAGGGAATGCTTTACTTCATCCGCTCAGAAATAATTTGAACTTTAATGGTTTCGAAGGTGTCACGTGCTTTTTGTAAATAAATATCGTTGATTAAACCATTTTTGGCTCATATCGTGTGCAACGTTGGTCCTACACGAAATGAGCCAAAAATTAACGCTAACATTAATAAAGAGTTGTTCTTAAGAAAAATTTATCTATTTTCTCCATACTTGTTTTTTAACATAAATGACATACATATGGTTTTTATCCATTGCCTTCTTATGATTTAATAAAATAGTGTAACTATGGAAATGTCGACTGACAATGGAGGTATTTTAAGTGGTTGAGCTTAATTCTGAATATCACTCATTGGCCAATACCGTTTTTATGCAAATGCAAGAGGGGATCATCGTGTTAGATGAACAGTTAAAAATCGTTAAGCTAAACCTTTGGGCCCAAGAAGTTATTGGCTATAAAGAACAACTGCTTACTGGTAAAGACTATTCCATCTTATTTTGCAACTTAACGGATTATCAAAGGATCATTGCTCATCTTTTCGAACATCATAGGTGGACAGGCGAGGTTGCCAAAAAGCGCTTCAATGGGGAAGTTTATATAGAATTCATGAATATCCGTACTATTTTTGATTCAACTGGCAAAATAAAAGAATATGCCGTCGTTTTTAGGGACATGACAAAACAGAAGAATTACGAAAATGAAAGGCAGTTAGCAGCAAAGGTACTTGAAAATATAAGCGAGGGTGTCATTGTTACAGATAAAGACGGCAATATACTATCTGTCAACCCTGCTTTTGAACTTGTAACCGGCTATGTTGAAGAAGAAGTATATGGACATAACCCAAGGATTTTTCAATCGGGAATTCATGGTCCTCAGTTTTACCATGAGATGTGGAATAGTGTCTTGACAAAAGGTAAATGGCAAGGAGAGATTTGGAATAAAAAGAAGAATGGCGATGTTTACCCTGAGTGGCTGACCATTAGTTCAATTAAGGATGACAAAGGAGAAATTACGAACTTTGTCGCGGTCTTTTCTGATATTACTGACCGAAAACATACAGAGGAAAAATTAAGACAACTCGCCCATTACGATTCTTTGACAGGCGTCGCCAATCGCTATACATTGAATACCCATTTAGAAAGTCTTATTGACACAGCTTCCAAATATAATCAGCAACTTGCTGTTTTATTTTTAGATTTAGACCGGTTTAAACATATTAATGATACACTTGGACATAATTACGGCGATCAGCTTTTGAAGGAAGTCTCTTTTCGGCTAAAAGGCTTGATCAAAAATAAAGACTTAATTGCAAGATTGGGAGGAGACGAATTTGTGATCGTCCTATCTAATATTAAGCATCCGAAAGAGGCTGTCAACGTGGCCGAGGATATAATCCAAACGCTTTCGACTTCTTCTTTTATATTGAAACATCATGAAGTGTATGTTTCAACTAGTATTGGAATTAGCTTATTTCCACTTGATGGTCATTCATTAGAAACACTGTTGCGGAATGCTGATAAGGCCATGTATAAAGCAAAATCCAGTGGGAGAAATCATTATCAGCTTTATCATGAAGAAATGCATCATGATGAATCAAAGCAAATGAAAATGGAAGTTGGCCTTCGCAAAGCGCTTGAGCAAAAAGAATTTTTTCTAGTTTATCAACCGCAAATCCACCTGAAAACAGGAAAAATTATTGGAATTGAAGCATTAATTCGCTGGAAGCGGGAAGGGCAAGAGATCATTTCACCGGAACAATTTATCCCATTAGCGGAGGAAACTGGACTAATCATACCGATTAGTGAATGGGTTATAAAACAAGCGTGTGAGGATGCACAACAGCTTCATTTACTTGGCCATTCCAATTTGAGCGTCAGTATTAACATCTCTGCCCTTCATTTCAATCAAGAAAACTTTGTGAAATCAGTAGAAGCCATTTTGCAGCAAACAAATATTAATCCTCATTTACTTGATTTTGAGTTAACGGAGAGTATGATTATGCCGAATGCTTCACAAACAATAAGTAAATTAGTGAAGCTGAAAAAGTTAGGGATAAAGCTGTCGATTGATGATTTTGGAACAGGTTATTCATCTTTGAGTTATTTAAACCGTTTTCCATTGGATAGACTGAAAATAGATAAAAGCTTTATTGAAAATCTTAACAAATATCATGACGATTCCAGTATTGTGGAAGCGATCATTTCGATTGCACATCGCTTAAATCTCTCGGTTGTTGCCGAAGGCGTGGAGAACAAAAAACAATTATTATTTTTGAAAACAGAAAACTGTGATCATATCCAAGGTTTTTATATCACAAAACCACTTCCGCTTGCAGAACTCATTCGTTTTCTCGCAGAGTGGGAAGAAGATCTATTAAATTGGCTTTGTTAAACAGAATTGTTGAACAAATTTTTTGACTCATTGCATGTGAAACCTTGGTTTTATAATTTTTTTAGTAGAACTGGAGGTTCTTCTGATTCCATGAAGCCGTAAGAAATCTCATTTTCTCCTTACGGTTGATGAATCAGAGAAAAATTGAACTATAATCAACACCGACATCATAGCAAAGCTATTAAATAAAGGGTGAAAAAATGTCTAAATATCAATTAATTGCTACTGCTGCAATGGGGTTAGAAGCAATAGTGGCGAAGGAAGTAAGAGCACTTGGTTATGAATGTGAAGTGGACAATGGCCGTATTAACTTTCGTGGTGATGAGCTTGCTATAGTACGCAGCAATTTGTGGCTCAGAACCGCAGATCGGATTAAATTAGTAGTGGGAGAGTTTAAAGCAACGACCTTTGATGAACTTTTTGAAAGAACAAAGGCGTTGCCTTGGGAACAGTTTTTACCTGAAAATGCTGAATTTCCTGTTTCTGGGAAATCTGTGAAATCAAAATTATTCAGCGTATCTGATTGTCAAGCAATTGTTAAAAAAGCAATTGTAGAACGACTCCGTAAACATTATAAAAAAACAAGTTGGTTTGAAGAAAATGGCCCGCTATTTAAAATCGAAGTTTCATTATTAAAAGATAAAGCTTTGTTAACGATTGATTGCAGTGGTGCAGGGCTGCATCGCAGAGGCTACCGCATAGGACAAGGGGAAGCACCTATTAAAGAAACTTTGGCGGCGGCATTAGTTTTATTAACGAATTGGACTCCTGATCGTCCTTTTGTTGATCCATTTTGCGGATCCGGGACACTTCCAATTGAAGCTGCTTTAATTGGACAAAATATTGCCCCTGGCTTTAATCGAGAGTTTATTTCAGAAAATTGGGGTTGGATTACTGCGAAGCATTGGGATGAAGGTAGAATGGAGGCGGAAGATCTCGCTCGCTACGATCAGCCTATTGATATTACAGGCTCTGATTTGGATCATCGTATGGTTAAGATCGCTAGTGAAAATGCAATTGAAGCAGGATTTGCTGATTTGCTTACCTTTAAACAAATGCAGGTGAAAGATTTTACGACAACGAAGGAATACGGAGTAATCGTTGGAAACCCACCGTATGGCGAAAGATTAGGGGATAAAGAAGCGGTTGAAAAGATGTACCGCGAAATGGGACAGGCTTTGGCCCCTTATGATACATGGTCTGTCTATATGCTTACCGCAAATGAAAATTTTGAGGCATGCTATGGCAAGCCAGCAACAAAGAAAAGAAAATTATTTAATGGGTTTATTAAAACTGATTATTACCAGTATTGGGGGAAAAGACCTCCAAAGAATAAGGATGAAGGTATAAACAAACGATTAAAAGAATAGAATACTATTGTCATTAATTGGATTTGGAGGAGTGGCAATGAGATATTCTGCTATTGATTTTAATACGATCGAACGTGCCTTATCGTACACGATTGAAGCACTCGAACTTGAGCAAAATGAAGAGCTTCAATCCTCAGTATTAGAGGAGCTTGTGAATGCAAAAGAAGAATTGAAACGAGCGTTGTCATATTCTTTATCACGAATGAATGGGTAATGGGCTTCAAAAACAAATTCAGTCAAAGGACTGACTCTATTTCGATTCAGAGTTAGTCTTTTTTCTTGTATTATAGGTATATGCTGAGTATGCTAAATGATGGGTTTAGGTCATAGTAAGGTACTGATTTATACCATAGAACGTTTTTTTACAGTTAGTGTGATCAAGTAAATGTTTATAGTAGTTGTGGAGAGAAGAAAGAATTAGTGGAGGATATTCATGCATAAAACTAAATTGCCTTTTACAGTTTCGAAGACCGAAACCTTTATCGATAAATTAGGGGAATGGATTGGAGATGTTTTTTACGATATTTTACCTGAAGCGGGCTTTGAGCTTCGGGATGAGCAAGTTTATATGGCTTTTCAATTAGAGAAGGCCTTTAAGGAAAAAAAAGTAATCTTTGCAGAAGCCGGTGTGGGTACCGGGAAAACAATTGTTTATCTACTATATGCCATATGCTATGCACGATATATGAATAAACCGGCAATCATTGCTTGTGCTGATGAAAATTTAATCGAACAGCTTGTTAAAAAGGAAGGCGATATCGCCCGTCTTGAAAAAGCACTTGATTTAACGATTGATGTTCGATTAGCAAAGTCAAGAGATCAATATTTGTGTTTGAAGAAATTAGACAAGTCTGTTTTGGAAGGGGCACCGTATAGCGAAGTTTACGACGAGCTCCCTGCATTTGTTCATAGTGATACTTCGATGCAGGCTTTTTCCCGCTATGGAGATCGAAAGGACTACCCACAATTAACCAATCAACAATGGCGAAATATTGGCTGGGATCCGCTACAGGACTGCTTTTCATGTGACTTGAGGCATCGTTGTGGTCAAACGTTACACCGGGACTATTATCGGAATGCGACAGATTTAATTATTTGCTCTCATGATTTTTATATGGAACATATTTGGACAAAGGAATCAAGAAAAAGAGAAGGACAGCTACCACTGTTACCAGAAAGCTCGTCTGTTGTTTTTGATGAAGGACATTTGCTTGAATATGCTAGCCAAAAAGCTCTCACTTATAGACTTTCAGAGTTGACGCTTGAGACATTGCTGACAAAATTGATGGAGAATGATGTACGCGAAAAAACGCTTCACATTATTGACAAAGCAATCATTGAAAACGAACGCTTTTTTGCTGAAATTACAAAAGTGGCAAGTAAAAATGGGGATTCGGAAAAACAAATGCTTACGAAGACGCCTAAGGTGTTAGCTCAAGCAAAAACATTGCAAAACCTTCTTATGGAGCTTGAGGAGGAGCTTGTATTTGAAAGTGAAATGTACGTGATTAATGAATATGATTTGAAAATTGTTGAGGAATATTTAGAACAAATTACGTATTCGTTATCTTTATTTTTAAAGGAGTTAAAAGGGATAATTTGGTTCGAAGCAGTGAATGAGGAAAGGACACTCGTGATCATGCCAAGAATGGTTGAAGACATTATGAGAGAGGATGTTTTTTCGCAAAAGAAACCTTTTATCTTTTCATCAGCAACATTATCAGAAAACGGGTCATTGCAATATATTGCGAAGAGTTTGGGCATTGATAATTATTTATCATTCTCTGTGAAGTCACCTTTCGATTATGAAGAAAAGATGATGATCCATATGCCTACTTTTAATCATGAGAATCTGCTAGAAAAGTATAAATATACGCTTGAACAACTTCGTGCATCTAATGGAAAAGCGCTCGTTCTTTTTACAAAAGATGAAGATTTAAAGCAATTTAAAGCATTTTCTGACGGACAGACTGAATTTCCCATTTATTTCGAGGGAGATGCGGAAATTAGTACTTTAGTTGCTCGTTTTCAAAACGAGGTTGATTCGGTTCTTTGTGCAATCCATTTATGGGAAGGGTTAGATATTCCTGGTAGAGCACTCGAGAATGTTATTATTTTTGATTTACCTTTTCCTCCACATGATCCGGTCTTTACTGCTAAACGTGAAGGAGCTGAAAATCCATTTGAAGAAGTGGATATGCCTTACATGATCCTTCGTTTACGGCAAGGAATTGGGCGCCTTATCCGTACACACGACGATTGTGGAAGTGTTCATGTTTTAATTGATGACAAGTTAAATAATTACGTATTGGAAAAAGTAAAGCAAGTCCTTCCTGTAAAAGCAAAAGAATATTAAAACACAATTGCCCCCCTTCAGAGAACGAAGAATCGTTCATATGAAGGGGGGTTTTTCGCCTATAGTTAAGAACAACTTTCTGCTTCAAAGCTCCAATTGTGTAAATTTAAGTTGCCAAAGTGTTAAAGGGGGTGCTCTAGCTTTAAGTTTGTATAGCTTTTCAAATGATTTTGAATATTTGAGGAACAGCAGTAATTTAGAGGAACTACTTTTAAGAGATACTTATTATGATTCAGTTTTATCGTCCAATCGCTTTTAAGCCTGCCTCTGTCATTTTTTCAGGCGACCAAGCAGGTTCCCACACAAGTTGGATTTCAGCATGGTCAATTTCTTCAAGCTCGAGTACACAATGTTTAACACCGCCAATAATGCTGTCATGTAAAGGACAACCGGGAGTGGTTAACGTCATGACGATTTCCACCGCATTTTCCTCAACGAGAGAGATATCGTAAATAAGTCCAAGGTCGACGACGTTAATATTTAATTCCGGGTCCATTACCTTTTTTAAATGCTCGCGAATTTTATCTACTAAGGCAATTTGTTCTTGTAGATTCATTTTCGTAACCTCCTATTTTTTAATAACGGCGAGTATCGCAATTCCGAAGACAATGGATGCTGCTGTAACGAGTAGCTGTCCAATGTAGAAGAGCATCTGCCCATTTAGGGCAATGCTTATAGAAACAAGTAAAATACCGAAAATAAACGATAGAAAGATCGGAAGTGCTAATTTTTCATTAATCATATCTTTCAAAGCTGGGACATCCTTTTTTCCAATAACATGCGAATACTTGTGCGTCCACCAAAGGAATGGAACGATTTTATAAAGGTAGCCAATAATACTATAGGCAATCCAAAGCATGATATAAGCAACGATTAGGGGAGCAGCCAAGCTTGCAAATTGATTGCTTATACATGCAATAAAAGCAAGTAAATGAATCATTTCACCAAAGATAATCGCTAATAAAGCAAAGCGAAAAGGCAGATCAAGTTTTTTCTTTACTCTTTTTTTCAAGATCAGGTAAATGTGCCACATAAAGCTACTGAAGCCGACTAAGAGTAAGAAAAATCCACATTTAAACAACCAAGAAAAATCGAGAACAAACGACAACAATACGAATAGCAACCCTGTGCTATAAAAGCCATAAACATATTTTGCTTGCTTCATCTCATAGCCGTGGGAAAGGGAAAACATCGGTGCCATTTTATAGGAGAAACCAAAAATCAGCAGTGTAAACCAGCCAGAGATTCCCAATAATAAATGGCTATGAAAAAGGATTGAATAATAATTGCTAGCAAATCCTGTTTTCATGCTAAAAACTAATGAAATTCCCATTATGATCGTTAGGAACAAACAGACTAATGCACTTCCGACAAAAAGAGTAAGGATATTTGGTTTTGCTTGTTTTCGCAAGGTCATCCCCATTTGAATAAGGAACATAATGATCCCAATAAGCATGATGATCCCGGGAATGAGGGCTTTACTAGGGATGATATAAAGGGCAATAGCAAAGGAGACAACCCCAACCGCTGTGACAGCAAATTGTATAAAACCGAATTTTTCATTCCATATCGGAGTCAAAAATGCTACCGGCACCAATTGATACATAGCACCCATTGCGATCATTAACGCCCATCCTAATATAAATAAATGGGCAGCAGACCAAATTGCTGGAATGCGGAAGTGCCCATTTATAAAAGCATCCCCGTTAAAAAGAATGAGAAATTGAGAAATAAGAAGCGCAAGTATACTAAAAAAAATAAAAGAAAAAGGTAATTTAATGTTCGTTTCACTCCCTGTATTCTTCACTATCATGAAACCATCTTCCTTACTTTGTAATTTTTATTGTGAAGCTTCCATCCTCGTTTGGTTCAGTTATATGTTTAAAGCCTAGCTCATCTAATTGTTCATAAAGAAACATTGGTCTACGATCATTGATGATTTCCAATGTATCTCCTTCAGCTAAAGTCTCTAGAGCGCGAAGTGTCCTCATCATTGGATTAGGCGGTTCTAATCCGCGATTATCTAATCTCATTTTGATTCCCCCTTTTTTGTAAATGTTACTTTCCAGTGTTTTTTCTCAAGCTGTTCTGCCTGATGGACAAAACCTTTTGCTTTCAAAACAGCGAAAAGAGGGGTAGGCTTAAAAGGGGCATGGAGAATAAAGACATCCCCACTTTCTAAGCCTTTAACAGCCACCATAATTTTTTGGAATGGCTCTATCTTGTTTTTCAGATCCTCACGAACATCTAATTCTACGACACGTTTTTCCATATTCATCTCTCCCTTATGTCTTTTCTTTAATGATAATCATTTTCATTAAGTGATATCGTGATGTAAATCACAAGACATGAAGAATTTTATTTTCAAGTGTGATGGTGTTCACTTCTCCAAAATATTGCACGCTCTATACTACATATGTAAGGAACGAAGTTTACAATTTAAGGGGAGTGAGTAATATGAAAAATTTCGCAGCTGAAGTGATTGCGCCCAATTATCCACCGAAAGAAAAACATCCAAAGATTATTAACACTTTTGATTCCCTCCAACCAGGGGAGTTTATGTTGCTAGTAAATGACCATGATCCCAAGCCATTAAGATATCAATTTATGATAGAAAGAACAGATACATTTACATGGGAGTACTTAGAAGAAGGTCCTGAACTTTGGAGAGTAGCGATCGGAAAAAAATAGGAATCAGATGAGAGGGTTTGTTTTTGAAACGATCCTCTTTTTCTATTTTTTGGAGTTATTTTCTGAAAAATATGATAAAATATAGGGGTATTTGATTCACTAAGGGGTTTAATACGTAATATATCCTTGCAAATGGAATGACAGTTTTGGGGAGGACAAATAATAATGAGTGAAAAAATTAAGCAGATCGAGCAAGAGTTTACTGCTTATGTGCAGAAAATGAGCGCATATAACGAAGCCCTTGCTTTAGTTTATTGGGATTTACGCACTGGAGCGCCCAAGAAGAGTGTTGAACAGCGTTCACAAGTGATTGGAACTTTGTCTCAGGAAGTGTTTAAAATGTCTACTTCTGAAGAAATGGCCGCTTACATTGCTAATTTAACGACAGACGAGGCGAAAGAGGTCATTTCGGAAATTACGAGGAAGACAGCCGAGCATTGTAAAAAAGAATATGATCGCAATAAGAAAATTCCTGCAGAAGAGTATAAGGAGTACGTTATTCTCCAGTCGAAGGCTGAAAGTGTGTGGGAAGAAGCGAAGGATTCATCCGATTTTGATCTATTTAGACCGTATTTAGAAAAGTTAGTAGAGACGAATAAACGCTTTATTACATACTGGGGCTATGAAGGAAATAAATACGATACCTTGTTAGATATGTATGAGCCTGGAATTACAGTTGAGATTTTAGATAGAGTTTTCGGAGATCTTCGTGAAAAAATCATTCCGCTTGTTAAAGCCATTTCAGAATCAGACAACAAACCAGAGACAAGTTTTTTATTTGAACATTTTCCAAAAGAGAAACAAAGAGATTTTAGTTTGAATATATTAGAACAAATGGGTTATGATTTCCAAGCTGGTCGATTGGATGAAACGGTACATCCTTTTGCGATTGGATTGAATCCTGGTGATGTTCGGGTAACGACTAAATATGATGAAAAAGACTTTCGCGTCGCTGTGTTTGGGACAATTCATGAAGGTGGACATGCTCTCTATGAACAAAATATATCCAAGGATCTAGTAGGAACGCCATTGTGTACAGGGACTTCAATGGGAATCCATGAATCCCAGTCTCTATTCTACGAAAATTTTGTTGGACGAAATTATGCATTCTGGAAGAAAAACTATGAGCTGTTAAAATCGTATTCAAATGGTCAATTTGCTCAAGTATCCGTAGATGATTATTATCGTGGGATTAACGAATCAAAACCATCCCTTATTCGGATAGAAGCGGATGAATTAACATACCCGCTCCATATCATTATTCGATATGAAATTGAAAAAGGCCTATTTAATGATGAAATTGAAGTAAAAGATTTACCGCAAATTTGGAATGAGAAGTATGAAGAGTATTTGGGGGTGACACCTGACAGTGATGAAAACGGTGTTTTACAAGATGTACACTGGTCAGGAGGTTCTTTTGGTTATTTTCCTTCCTATGCTTTAGGTTATATGTATGCAGCTCAATTCAAGAATACGATGCAACAAGATCTACCAAACTACGATCAATTACTTGAAGAAGGGAATTTACTACCTATAAAAGAGTGGCTAACGAAAAACATCCACCAGTTTGGTTCTTTGAAAAAGCCTTTGGAAATCTTAACAGATGTAACTGGGGAAGGGTTAAATGCTCAATATTTAGTTGATTATTTATACGATAAATATAGTAAAGTTTACAGCTTGAATATTTAGTTCAACAGTCTAAGGATGACGTGTTTGTCGTCCTTTTTCTTTCTTAGGAAATGATAGATTTTGTAGTTGTATATTACTTTTTCAATTAGTATATCTACGTCTAGCTCCGCACCGATCGCCTTACAAACTTCAGGTTCTCTCCATACGATAAGTTAACCAGAGGTGCTTGCACCCGTAGGTTTCCTATATCAAAGATCAGGTCCTTTCAGTTATGTACGGTGACGAGCAAGGGGCTTGCGCTATTGTTCTTGGAGGAAGCTATGAAAAAAATCTTGCCGTATATTATGATTGCTTTTGGTGCAGCTTTATGGGGATTAATTGCTATTTTTGTTAGAGAACTGAAAGAGGCTGGATTGACAGAAATGGAGATTGTTACAGTAAGGGTCACTTTTGCTGCTATCTTTCTCTTAATCGTAGGGGCAGTGTCTTATAGAGAGCAATTGCAAGTACAATTAAAGAAGCTTCCATTTTTTGTTGGAACTGGGATCTTCAGCATTGCTTTTTTTAACTACTGTTATTTCTTTACGATCAATGAACTGAGTGTTTCCATAGCTGTCATTCTTCTTTATACGTCTCCAGCCTTTGTAACCATTCTGTCGTTTATTTTTTTAAAGGAACCGCTTCATAAACAGAAGATCATCGCCGTTGTTGGTACTATATTAGGATGTGTGTTTATAGTAGGTGTCGGTGTTGATCAAGGCACTACAATTACTTTATTAGGGGTATTAACAGGGCTAGGATCAGGGCTTGGTTATGCTTTATATAGTATATTTGGAAAAGTTGCATTAAAACACGAGATTAAACCATTTACGGTGACATTATATACGTTTGTAATAGCTGCCATAGCATTACTGCCGTTCTCGGGAATCTGGGTGAAACTAGATGTTCTATTTTCATCGAGAGTTCTTTTCGTAAGTGTTGGTCTGGGCTTAGTACCAACAGTAATTGCTTATTTGGCCTATACTTGGGGTCTTGAGAAGACAGAAAGTAGTAAAGCAGCAATTATTGCAACTGTAGAACCTGTTGTTGCCATGCTGATTGGTTTCGTCATTTTTCAGGAGAATTTGGGGATTTCCCAATTGTTCGGAGCATTTTTAATCTTTTTGGCTGTAATGATTGTAAATCTTCCCGTTATGAAAGGGAATGAGCAAATAAAGCATAATAAAAACACTGGTTCAATTGGCTGAACCAGTGTTTTTATTATGTTAGCTCAAGCGTTTCACACCAAAAGGGCAGCATGTTTTATTCACTATTTTATTGAACAAAGCCCTCAATTTAAAAATAAAGCATTTATTGTTCCGATTACCAAAGTTTGTAACCTTGTGCTCCTGGAGGTGCGTTTTTAATTAGGTCAATAAATGGAATTGTGTAAGCAAAAAGAATTAAAAGTACAGTAATTCCGAGCCATAACTTCCAGTTTTCGAACACCATCGGTGCTTTTTCTTCTTGATTTGCTGCTTCTCCAACCGGAAATTCTTCCTCACCTTTAGGTGCAAAGAATGCTAGGTTGACAAAAATGTAAAGCATTAAAATAATCGCGATAAAGAGAATGGAACCACCAACGGCTTGAGCGATTTGATATGGAATCCATTCTGCTGCTTGAGCAGCTCCACCATATTCAGAGAATGATGAACGGCGAGGAGCGCCGAGTAAACCAGCAGCATGCATGGCACCTGACATAAAGGTCATTCCAATCGCCCACAGATAACCTTGAATAAGAGCCAATTTATTAATTTTCTTCGTTAATTTTCGTCCAGTTAAATGCGGTACAAGCCAGAATGAGACACCGAAGAATGTCAGAACAACAGCTGTTGCAACTGTTAAATGGAAGTGTCCTGTTACCCAAACCGTGTTATGCACAACCTGGTTCATTTGATGGGAAGCGTTGACGATACCGCCTGCCCCCGCAGGAATAAATGCGAGCATTCCGATAAATGGTACTGTAAAACGTGCGTCTTTCCAAGGAAGTTTCTTCAGCCATCCGAATAATCCTGTTGCCCCTTGAGAACGTCCGTAGCTTTCAAATGTTGCGAACAAGGAGAACGCAGTCATTAATGAAGGAATGACGACTAAAAATGTTAATACTACTTGTAAGAATTTCCAAGCAGGGTCAATGCCCGGTTCTAAGAGCTGATGGTGGAAACCTACTGGAATTGAAAATAATAAGAATAGAATAAAAGACATTCTTGCTAATGAATCTGAGAAGATTTTTCCACCAATAATTTTTGGAATCATCACATACCATGCCATATAAGCCGGTAGTAACCAGAAATATACGAGCGGATGTCCGAAGTACCAGAATAGGGTACGGCTTACACCAACGTTAACTGTTTCAACTAATCCTAAAGACCATGGCAATAATTGAATTAAAACAGTTGCTGCAACACCGATGGTTGCCACGATCCACATCATTGTATTTACAAGTGCCATGAAAGTTAGTAATGGACTAGGTTGTCCAGGGTTTGCTCTTCTCCACTCTGCATACTTTAGAATAATCGTCGTACCAACAGCCCAACTTCCTACTACAACAAGCGTTAATCCTAAGTAGAAGACAAAATGAGCTTGTAATGGTGCATAAAATGTGTAAAGTACGGATGCTTCGTTAAGAAGAATCATCACTGCTGCCGCGACAGTACCAATTGTCATAATCCAGAAGCCAATCCAGCCAATTGTTCTCTGTTTATTGGTGAAAGTACCCGCCGTTTTGCTTACGGCAGCAAGCTGGAATCCCATAATGAAAAATGTTGTTAATACAAGTCCTAATACGACACCGTGGACCGTTAATATTTGATAATAGCCAATCCCTGCTGGCAATTCAAACTTTCCAGATCGTACTAATACCTGAAGCAGTCCAGCTAGTCCACCGACTAGCAAAGCAATAAATGCAACATAGAAATGAGCCATCACTAATTTTGCGTCACGGCGATCAACTTTTAAATTTAGAGATGTTTTAAGCATATATTATTCCACCACCTTAATCATAGATGTCATCAGATGGTGCCCGGATCCACAATATTCGTTACATAAAACCAAATATTCTCCAACTTTATCAAAGGTTGTTACAATTTCACTAATATAACCTGGTTCCACCATCATATTAATATTTGTACCTGCTACGCCAAAGCCGTGAATAACATCCTTTGAAGTTGCGATGACTTTTACCTTTGCTCCAAGTGGAACTTCAACCGTTCCAGGAGTATAAGCAAAGGCTTGGGCAACAAATACAAGTTCATAATCCCAATCTTTTCCTTCCACTTTCTTTAAGCCTGGCTCCTTAAATGTCTCGTGTTCGTCTACCTTCGTTGGATCAACAACAGCTAAACAGCTTGGAGGTTGATTACCAAGGTAAAAGGCGCTCACTCCTAAAACAGATAAGAACACAAGAAGAGCAGTTACCCCGAAAATCAGCCATATTTTTTCAAATTTGTGCATATGCATGGCTTAAAATCCCCTTTCATTTTTAAAACCGATCTAAGTATAAGAAGTAAACGCCAACCCAAAGAACTACGATGAAAAAGCCGACAAAGAAAACGGAAACTAACGTCCCCTTTAAAGAAGAGCTGTCCTCAATCTCTGTCTTTGTTTCGCTCTTCAATTCTGCTTTAGCCATAACACTCACTCCTTTCGGAAAGATAGAAAATGTAAATGATTACACCTTCATCATACTAGACAATTTTTGAGAATCCATATCGATGTAAGGAATTCACAAATTGTTCAATATTCATATATTTACTATCTTAGTAGTGGAAAGTTTATTTAACAGTGATTTTTGTCACAAATTCACTTTGGTGAATGTGAACATTTTATGAACGCGAAAAAGACTCCAGAAACACTTCTTGTAAAAACAGAAATGTTTGGAGCCGAAGGTCAAATTTTAAATGTAATTGTTAACCATTAAATGATCAATTTTTTCACACCAAATGAGTTCGTTTGATTTACATCATATTACATGTACATTAATTTTTATCCCTATAAAAGATTTTATCGAAAAAAAGCTTGGCTTTGTATGATTTAAATCACTTGAGAAAAATTGTTTAATATTGTTATAGAATTGCTTTTTTCCACATATTATTATTCTATCCCTTTTACGCGATTCAGTTTTTCTCTGCAAACGTATTCTAAGGCTGTGCCATTCGGTCACCATTTTCCGAAAATAAAATAATATGGGCATAATATAACTTTTAATTTTAGTGAAAGAAGTGAATAAGAGCGATGGAAAAATACTATTGTGAAAATTGTAGGATACTATATGATGGCTTAGACGTATGTAGAGTATGTGGTAATGAAGTGATAAATAAAATATGGATTGAGGTTCAAAATCAAAATGGTTCTAGTGAATTAAGAACAGATTAGTCTGGTGTTCAGAGTGTAGGCAACTCGAAAGTTTTCGAGTTTGCTTACACTCTTTTCAATGGTTTTGAAAATCCTTGAGTATGCCAGGGGTTCGAAAGAGCTAATCGAGTGATATTAAAAAAACACTTCGCGGTAGGATAAAATTGGAAAGTCGAGACCTTGATATAAGCGTAGCGAGGGGAGTGGCTCGGCTCAGTCCGGAGTAGGGTTAAATATTTACATAGAGAAAATTAAAAAAGAGTTGCCCCTAAAACTAAAAGCTAAGCTTATGAGACAGACTTCTTTTGATTGCTTTAAATATTTTTCAGGTGACCTTCCATAATGACGAGAAACTAAGAAAATGAACGTGAAACCATTCTAAACGCTGACATTCTGAAGGAGGTTAGGTTGCTTGCTGACTATATCTTTTTAGATTCAACACATGTAAGTCCGGTGTATTTTCTTTCTTATTTGCTGTTGATTTGATATGTTGAAAGGTGTAAGAATTTTTAGAGAAGGGTGATTAAAGTGTATTTGCCTTCATTTCGATTAGATGAGCAAAAGGTGATAGTGACTGGGGCAGGAAGAGGAATCGGAAGGGCACTTGCGATTGGATTAGCAGAAGCTGGAGCAGATATTGCCTTACTGTCAAGAACAAAGGAAGATTTAGAGGAAACAGCCAATTACATAAACGATTTAGGACGGGAAGCCCTTGTAGTGCCAACAGATGTGACGAAGCGGGAAAACATTATAGAAAGCTTGCATCATATTGTCGGCAAATGGGGGAAAGTAAACGTTCTTATCAATAATGCAGGAATGAATATTCGTTCAAAAGCATTGGATGTGACAGACGAAGAGTGGCAAAAGATTATGGATACGAATTTAAAATCTACTTTTATGATGTCGCAAGAAGTAGGGAAACTAATGAAAGAAACGAATACTGATGGAAAAATTATTTCCATTTCATCAGTAGCAGGTACTGTTGCGCTCAGAACAGGAGTTGTTTATGCGGCTACGAAGGCAGCGATGATTCAAATGACGAAAGTTCTAGCTATGGAGTGGGGGCAATACAATATTCGTGTTAACTCAATTGGTCCATGGTATTTTAAAACACCATTGACTGAAAAGTTATTAGCAGATCCGGAATATTTACACGAAATTTTATCGGTAACTCCACTTAATCGGGTTGGAGAGCTTCAAGAACTCGTGGGACCAGCGGTGTTTTTAGCATCAGAAGCCGGTAATTATGTAACAGGGCAAACGATTTTCGTCGATGGAGGAATGTCGATTAAAGGATTTTGACGCGAAGTTCTATACAGGAGTCGCCATTTGCTAAAAAAGACAATTAGACAAGAATAGCTTGTCTAATTGTCTGGCTGGAAAAATGAATATAGATTTTCTGAAATGTCAAAGGTCAATGTCGGAAAAATTTCCCTTTTCCGAAAATGAAGCTTAAGCTGCAACTTCTACGGCTAAAATAATCTCTAATGACCCAATATTATTCATATGAATTGGGAGACGAAAAGCTCGATCAAATCCATACACCTTTGTTTGCCCTATTAATACTGTTGGGGGAGTAATGTCCATTTCGAAACCCCTTTGGGAGATCGTTGTGGAGAGATTACCAGCAAGCATATTTCCTAGTTCACCTGCGAACGATTCAAGCATTTCTCCTTCGAGAAACATTCCAAACATACCCTCTCCAATTTTTCCGAATGTCTTTTCTTCACCTTCAATGATAACACGTCCTCGAACATCACCTGTCATTCCAATGAGAACACCAATTGAATGCTGAGTAAAGGACTGTGTAAACAATGATGGCTTTTCTACAGTCACTTCAAACGGTAGAACCGCTTTAACTGATTCGATCGTCCCGTTTAAGATGTCTGTTACACTTTTAGTTAATGTCACTAATCATTCCCCCACTATATAATTACTATTTATATTACCACAATTTCAACTTACTTAAAGATAAAAAATCGGATTTTATATAGGTATATTAGACTACTTATTGAGTAAATAAAAAGTAACGGATAATTGGAAAAGTTTATGTGGTGATGATGCAGGTTATTTGTTTTATAATAAAAGTGCACAACAATCCTTCAAAACATTCACTTCCTTCAAATTTTTATATTGGGGGAAGTTTTTTTATTGATTGTGGTACATTCTTGTAATGAGTGTATCGAGCTTTAATTCATAAAAAATAGGTGCTGAAGCAATTTCAACCTGCACCGAAGATTTAGCGCAACCATCGATTTGTTATTGGTGTGCGGCAATAAGAACGAAAGATTGACTTTGATTTATCCGAGCAAGAACAATTTTCCAAAGGAGTCTCTTATTTCTTGCAATAGCACGCCTATTTTATGAGCGAGGTAACTATTAATCAATGAAACTTATAGAACCGTATTTAATGTTAGTATTCTGTTTAAAGGGAGAATAAGCGCGCATAAGATATGATGTATTGGAAATAATAACCTTATATCGTTGAAGGAGTGATTCCGATGCCTCAAATCCTCTCTATCGCAGAAGTGCATCCCCCATATGTGATTACACAAGATGAAGTGATGAAATTCGCCCGTACACTTTTTTCGCATTCCTTTAAAGATATTGAAAGATTATTAAAGGTGTTTCGAAGCGGGCAAATTAGGAAACGTCACTTTGTTAAAGGGTTAGATTGGTTTGAGAAGGAACGCTCTTTTGAGGAAAGAAATGATGCTTACATCAATCACGCAGTTGAATTAGGGACCATTGCAATTGAAGATTGTTTACAGAAAGGATTTTTTTTAAAGAAAACGGTTCCTTTTGCAGAAATAGATGCGATTTTCACCATTTCAAGTACAGGAATTGCAACACCTAGTATTGAAGCGAGAATTATGAATCAACTTCCTTTTTCTCCTTTTACGAAACGCATTCCCATTTGGGGTCTTGGATGCGGGGGAGGTGCGTCTGGATTATCAAGAGCATTTGAATATTGCCGCGCATTTCCTCAAGCTAAAGTGCTGATCCTTGCCATCGAATTTTGTAGCTTAACTTTTCAAAGAAATGATCGTTCTAAGAGCAATCTCATTGGTACATCGTTGTTTGCTGATGGTGTGGCATGTGCGTTAATGGTGGGCGATCAAGTGAATAGAAATGAATGGCAAAATGTTTTATCTGTTCCTTCAATTATCGCAACGCAATCGATGACTTTAAGAAATTCTCTTGATGTAATGGGATGGAAAGTGAAAAACGATGGATTGTATGTCGTATTTTCAAAGGATATTCCAACAATCATTGAAAAGGAATTAGGGCCAGCCGTTACCCACTTTTTGGACAAAACGAATCAGCAGATGGGGGATATCACTCATTTTATTGCTCATCCAGGAGGAAAAAAGGTGTTGGATGCTTATGAGCGTGCCTTAGCGATTTCTTCTGCCCAAACACAATTGTCAGCTAATGTTTTACGTGAATTTGGGAACATGTCCTCGGTTACAATTCTATATGTTTTAAAAAGATTTATGGAAAAAGGGGGGGAAGGAGAAGTGGGATTGGCTACAGCCCTTGGACCAGGCTTTAGTTCGGAATTGCTGTTGTTAAGGTGGATGAAATAATGAAACTATTTATTACTGTACTCATTATGCAAAGGTTAACTGAGCTTGTAATTGCAAGGCGAAACGAAAAGTGGATGAAAAAACAGGGCGGAATTGTGGTAGGTCAAGCGCATTATCCCTATTTGGTAATGCTCCACATTTTATTCCTTTTAAGTTTCACAGTAGAAGTGGTTGTTTTACAAAGAAGCGTTCATCCATCTTGGCCCTTCATTTTAGTGCTGTTTTTACTAACGCAAATTGGCAGAGGCTGGGTCATTTATTCATTAGGGCGATATTGGAATACAAAGATTATCATCGTTCCAGGTGTTAAGCTTGTCAAAAAAGGACCCTACCGATTTTTAAAGCACCCCAATTATGTAATTGTCGCTGTGGAATTCATTATTATTCCATTATTATATGAGGCATATTTAACTGCCGTCGTATTTACAATCTTAAACATTTGGGTCTTATCTATTCGTATTCCAACAGAAGAGCAAGCCCTTCAAAACTTGACAGAATATGGGCGTGAATTTACGAAGTACAAGCGGTTTATTCCTTCTTTTTCGAAAAAAGTTTGAACATTTTGAAGCAGCTATTGAAACTCAAAGTAGATCATGATACATTGAATATGAAAATTATTCTCATTTAAAATTAAAGGACGTGTTACATATGGTTTCGATTTTTATTATTTCGACCATTGCTGTCTATTCCTTTGTGATGAAATATGTTTTAAACCATGTTTGTAAGCCAACAATAGAAACAAAATAATCATTTAACGCCAGATCCCTCGGGTCTGGTTTTTTTATGTTTGCTGGAAGTGCTGGTTGCTTTTATTTCTTTTATCATTTATATGGCAGTGAGTAAAAAGGGAGTAGCACTAACTTTAATTGTTCCGAAGAGGTAGGTTAAGTGTTTGTTGGTCAATTTTTTCAAGCTTAATATGAAGAAAGATAAAACGGATTTAAATAATATGAAAAATCAGTTAAAATGAATGAGTAAACGAACATAACAAGGGGTTAGTGAAATGATTGAGACAGCTTCGCAGCATGACATAAAGGCGTTAAAAGAAAAATTGGCGAAATTTTACCAGTTTTTCTTGAGAAATCATGATCAGGAATCGGCGAATAAGGCAAAACAACTGTTGTTCAAGCTTCATCATCAAGAATATGCCATTGCTTTTTGCGGACATTTTTCTGCAGGAAAATCGAGCATGATTAATCGATTGATGGGCGAGGAATTACTCCCGTCAAGTCCGATTCCCAGGAGTGCCAATTTAGTAAAGGTTAAATCAGGTCAAGAGTATGCAAAGGTATATTTTAAAGAGGAGAATCCTCGTCTATACCCAGCACCATATGATTATGAAAAGGTAAAGTCCTACTGTAAGGATGGAGATTCCATCCGATCGATCGAAATCAGTCATTGTACGAAGGCTCTTCCAGCTGATGTATGTATAATGGATACTCCAGGAATTGATTCAACTGATGATGCTCACCGGGTTGCGACGGAGTCAGCATTGCATTTAGCTGATCTTGTCTTTTATGTGATGGATTATAACCATGTTCAATCAGAATTAAATTTTCTTTTCACGAAAGAATTAGTGGAAGCAGGGAAGGAACTTTATTTAGTCATTAATCAAATTGATAAGCATCGAGAAGAAGAGCTTAGTTTTGAAAGCTTTCAAGCAAGTGTCCAGCAATCTTTTTTTGATTGGGGCGTCGAGCCGGAGCGAATTTTTTATACATCTTTACGGGATGAACAGCATCGATATAATCAATTCAATGAATTACAGCAATTGATGCAGTTAAAATTTGAAGCTAAAGATGTGCTTTTATCTTCTTCTGTCTATCGTTCATTATCGAATTTGAGTGCAGAGCATCGGCAGTTTCAAAAGGAGAAAGCTCAAGAAACGTTGGAAAGTTATGAAGAGCAACTTAGAGAATTTACAGAAGAGGAGCAAGCTCGGCTTCCTTTTGAAATAGAACGTTTAGAGACAGCATTACAGAATATTTCCTCTGCGAGCAAAGAAAAGGAAAAGGAGTTTGATGCTGGGGTCAATTCGATCTTAAGTAATGCTTATTTAATGCCTTTTGAAACGAGAGCTTTGGCGGAGAACTTTTTGCAAGCAACAGATCCGGATTTCAAAGTAGGTTTGTTTTTTTCCAAGCAAAAGACTGAGTTTGAGAGAGAGGAAAGGCTTGGACGATTTTTTCTTGATTTGCAAGACAAAATTGATTCACAAATCACATGGCATCTAAAAGATTTTTTGGTGAAAAAATTGAAGGAAGAAGAAATTCAAGACACGGATCTTTTGCATGAGATTCAAGAATTCTCTGTAGAATTGTCAAAGGAAATGCTCAAGCAAACCCTCAAAAAAGGGGCGCGTTTATCTGGAGAATATGTTTTAAATTATACAGCAGAGGTGGCGGAGCAAGCTAAAAGGGTTGCGAGACAAAGAATGAAACAAATCAAAGAGAATTATTTACAGAAAGTCGATAGCCATCTCAATGAACAAAAACATAGCTTACAACAGGCGTTACATAAATATTCTCTTTTGCTTAACGTTTGGCAACAAAAAGAAACATTATTAGCAGCTAAAATGGCTAAAGCCGCGGAAATGGAGCAAATCTTATTAGGTCATGACGGACAGCCTTTTAAAGAAGAAAGTATTTTGCAGTTAGTGAAAGAAGAGCAACATCTAGAGTTAATTGTCGAAAGACAGGATGATCAGGTAATAACGGAAGTAAAAGAAGGGAAAGAGGTAGTATTACGGCAGCCTCAACATCAACAGACTCAGATTGATAAGACGGTAAAAATGGAGACCGCTGTCAAGAGGTTGCTCCTTACCTCACAAAAACTTGAAAAGATCCCAGGCTTTAAGAAAATCTCCACGCTATTAAAGGAGAAGGCAGAGAGATTAGAGGAAAAAGGCTTCACAGTTGCTTTGTTTGGTGCTTTTAGTGCGGGGAAATCATCATTTGCTAACAGTTTGATTGGAGAGAAGCTCCTGCCAGTATCTCCGAATCCAACGACAGCAGCGATCAATAAAATTATGCCGGTTGATGAAACACATCCGCATGGGCTAGTTAAGGTACATTTTAAACAAGAACAAGTTTTATTTGAAGATATCAATCGTTCACTAGCTGTCTTTAATGTTCAGGCACCGGATTTTGATGAGGCGCTCATAAAAATTAAAGAGATTCTTGAAAGAAAAAGCCAGTTAGAGGTCTTTGAAAAAACGCATTTTTCTTTTTTAAAGGCTTTTTTCAAAGGATTTAATCATTACCGAAATCAGTTAGGTAATGTGCTGCAGACGGACATCATGAGTTTTCAAGAATTTGTGGCAAACGAGGAAAAATCCTGTTTAGTGGAACGAATCGACGTTCATTATGACTGTGAAATTACTCGTAAAGGGATCACTTTAGTTGATACTCCTGGAGCTGATTCTATTAATGCCCGCCATACTGGAGTAGCTTTTGAATATATAAAAAATTCGGATGCTATTCTGTTTGTAACTTATTATAATCATGCTTTTTCAAAAGCAGATCGAGAATTTCTTATTCAATTAGGCCGTGTCAAAGACTCTTTCGAACTGGATAAGATGTTTTTTATTGTTAATGCTGTTGATTTGGCTAACAATGAGAAAGAAAAGGAAGAGGTCTTAGCTTATGTTCAAGATGAGCTTATTCGTTTCGGTATTACAAATCCAAGCTTATATCCACTATCAAGCCTACAGGCCATCGAAGAAAAGCTTGGGCACCGGCCATCTTCACAGTCAGGACTAACCGTCTTTGAGAAAGCCTTCTATTCTTTTATCACGAATGAATTGACGCAAGTGTCGATTAATGCGGCGATGATTGAATGGGAAAGGGCTTTAAAGCAATTACGACGTTTTATTGACTCAGCAAAAGAGGATAAAGAGTTAAAACAGTCAAAGATAGTGCTTCTTAACGCTGAACTGGTAGAGGTTGAAAATAAAATTACCAATCAAAATCCTAAGTACTTATTAACAAGGTTCGCTCAGGAGTTAGAAGAGCTAGTTTATTATTTGAAGCAAAGAGTGTTCTTCCGGTTTCATGACTTTTTCACAGAATCCTTTAACCCTTCGCTTTTAAAGGATGATGGTCGCCATTTAAAGAAAATGCTCGAACATGCTCTCGATGATTTCCTCACAAACTTCGGCTTCGATTTTTCTCAAGAATTAAGAGCAACGACGCTAAGAATGGAAATTTTCATCGGAAAACTAATGAAAGAATCGCATCAACAAATAACGAAGGAATTACTTAAAAAGAATGAGCAATTATCATTCAGTCAGCCGCAGCTTGAACAAATAGCAAGCTTGGATTTTAACAATGCTTTGATAGGACTTGAGCGCAATATGTTTAAAAAAACGCTCGCCTATTTTAAAAACCCGAAGTCGTTTTTTGAAAAAAATGAGAAGCGATTGCTGGAAGAGTCATTGCAAGAAACCCTTCAGGAGCCTGTTGATGTCTATTTGCAGGATGAGAAAGCCCGAATAGAATCGCATTATGAGAAAGTACTTAAAGATAAATTTGCTCAACTTCTGCAATTAATGCTCGAAGAGACGAGGGAATATTATCAAGGGATGTTGGCTGCCTTAAGTAATGATATTCCGATAGAAACATTAATAAAAATAGAGGAAGAGTTATCTCAAATTGAGTAGCTTTGTTTCTTTATATTATTATTACAGTGAATATATTTTTATTAAGAGGTTCGTTTATGCATCTATGTAAACGAATTAATTTGCTGGTTAGAGAAAAAGAACTGTAGGTGACAGATGATGGAAAATCCATTCCATGCTTGTGCGAGCTGCATTCATTTTCGGGCAACTAGAGAAGAACTAGGAATGAAGTATTACTGTACTCGATTAGGGTATGAAACAAAGCCACATTATCAGTTTAACTGCTGGTCACCAAAAGAAAGGGTTCGAAAGTTAATGGAAAAAAGAGAGGGGACTTGTTCATGAAAGCTTTTATCAGTAAGGAAACACTCTTGGAAAAGCTTGAGGACCGTAATATTCGTATTGTAGATTGTCGTTTTCAATTAGGGAATCCGAATGCTGGCTTGGCACAATACAAAGAGAATCATCTTCCAGGTGCTGTCTACTTCCATTTAGAAAAACAATTATCTGGACCGGTTGCGGAGCATGGTGGGAGACATCCATTACCTAATATTGAAGATTTCAAAAATACCTTGGAAGAAGCAGGGATTTCGAATAAGACGATTGTTGTTGCGTATGATGGTGGTGAGGGTTCATTTGCAGGAAGGCTTTGGTGGTTGTTAAAATATGTCGGACATCAAGAATGCTATCTTTTGGATGGAGGATTTAGTGAATGGTATGCTAGTAATTTTCCTGTTAGCAATGAAAGCTTAACATACCCTCAAACAAGCTATGAAGTATACTTGAACAACGATATGGTGGCGGACATGGTAGACGTGAGAAGAGCGATTGCAGAAAATATCTCCCTTATTGATTCTCGGGATATTAATCGTTATCTAGGAGTGGTAGAGCCCATTGATAAAAAGGCTGGTCATATTCCGACGGCTATTAATAAAGTGTGGACTGAAGGGTTTAAAGACGGGCGTTTTAAAGCTAAAGCAGAGCAGGAGGCACGTTTTGCAGAGTTCAAGAAGGATGAACCAATTATTGTTTACTGCGGTTCAGGAATTACTGCTACCCCCAATTATATCGCTTTAAAAGAAGCTGGTTTTACCAATGTTAAGCTTTATGCAGGAAGCTTTAGTGATTGGATTTCTTATCCAGAAAATAAAATTGTCACAAGTGAATAATATTAAATTTTTAGGCTTGATAATTTCTGCATAACGTTGTAATATATTAACATTGACTTGCTACATATGGATGTAAGAGCCTTCTATCCTACAAGATGTTGGATGGGGGGTTTTTTTGATGCATATGTGTAGTACGAAAAAGGGGGTTTTCGTGTTGACGAATGATCAAAGGAAAAAATTGCTGATTTTAATGATAAATATGTTTATCGCGATAGGAAGCTTTGGAATTATCATTCCTATTTTACCAGCTTATTTAGAATCGATAAATCAAGGTGGGATGGCAGCAGGTTTAATGATTGCTATCTTTGCAGGTTCACAGCTTGTTTTTTCGCCGATTGCTGGAAAATGGGCGGATCAATATGGACGACGGAAAATGATCATTTATGGCTTAGTGGGTCTTACTGCATCGATGTTTATTTTCTATTTATTTGATTCAATTTATCTGCTTTATTTATCTCGTGTTATTGGTGGCATTGGCGCTGCATTGCTTGTTCCTGCAATCTTTGCCTACGTCGCTGATATTACGACAATGGCCCAGCGGGCAAAAGGAAACAGTCTTGTATCTGCTGCTATGTCACTAGGAATAGTCATTGGACCTGGGGTTGGTGGCTTTTTAGCAGATTTCGGCTTGAAAATGCCATTTTTAATTTCTGCACTTGTTTCTGTTGTTGCTGTGCTGTTTTCCATTATTGTGCTTAAGGAAAGTCAAGTGAAAACAGAAGAGGAAGAGAACCATTTTGCCGCTGATGAGGAGTCAATGATTCGTAAAATGGCTCGCTCTGTTAAAATGCCGTATTTTGTTCCACTTGTGATTACACTAGTAATGAGTTTTGGTTTAATGGCATACGAATCAGTTTTAGGTTTATTTGTTGATAATCAATATGGAGCTACGCCGCGAGATATTGCCATCATGATCACATCAACAGGAATCATCAGTGTTATTGTTCAACTTTTTGTCGTTGATAAAATTGTTAATCGATTTGGAGAAGGGGCTGTACTCGTTATCTTCATCGGAGTGGCCGCTGGTGGATTTCTGTTCTCTTTATTAGCAACAAGCTATTCTTTATTCTTTGGAATTACGCTGATTATCTTCTTAGCTACTTCCATTTTACGTCCTGTCTTAAATACATTAATATCGAAAATGGCTGGTAAAGAACAAGGCTTTGCAATGGGAATGAACAATGCCTATATGAGTATTGGAAACGTTATGGGTCCAACATTGGCAGGGTTATTATATGATGTGAAAATCACTTATCCGTTTATGCTAGGTTTGGTATTATTAATATTAACGTTCATTACAGCAATCATTTGGCAAAAAAGAGTACAAAGAAATAATCAACAAATCAAAGTAATGGGAAGTTAATCATGTTATAATAGTTTTTATGTTAAGGCTCTTTTCTTGTAGGCGAATAGCTCACCTAAAGAAAAGAGCCTAAATGTTTAATGGGGGGATGTAAAAGTGGGTACAAATAATCGATCACTCATGCTTGTTGATGGAATGGCACTGCTGTTTCGTGCATTTTATGCAACAGCAGTTACAGGACAATTTATGTATAACTCTCAAGGTATCCCGACGAATGGTGTACAAGGTTTTGTTAAGCATATGCTAACGGCTGTTTCTTCTTTTCGTCCCAGTCATGTAGCTGTGTGCTGGGATATGGGCAGCAAAACTTTTCGTACGGAAATGTTCCAAGATTATAAGGCGAATCGTGGGGATGCTCCGGTTGAACTGATTCCACAATTTGAGTTTGTCAAGGAGATTGTAGAAGCCTTCGATATCCCGAATATTGGTTTGGAAGGCTATGAAGCAGATGATTGCATTGGCACCATTGCCAAAAATATGGACGAGTCGCTCAATGTTCAAATTTTAACAGGTGATCGTGATATACTCCAGCTTCTAGATGAAAGAATCCAAGTTATACTGTTACAAAAGGGATATGGAAATTATTCAGTTTATACGAAGGACACATTTTTTGCAGAAAAAGGAATACTACCTCACCAAATGATTGATGTGAAAGCATTAATGGGGGATCCAAGTGATAATTACCCTGGTGTTAAAGGCATTGGTGAAAAGACGGCACTTAAGCTGATCCAACAATTTGAACATGTTGACGGTGTAGTCACAAATCTAGAGCAGCTTACAAAGGGACATAGAACGAAAATCGAACAAGATTTGGAAATGCTCCACTTGAGTAGAAAACTAGCAGAAATTCATTGCCAAGTTCCGATTCAATATTCGATAGATGACGCCTTGTTAACGATTAATCGCGAGAAGGTTCTCGATAAGTTTACTGAAGTTGGGTTCAAAGGATTAACGAAATTTCTCGATTTTGAAGAAGAATCTGCAAGCTAATGAATATTCCTGTTTTAAATGAGACAGGAAACGTTTAAAAGCAAAAAGGAAGTGAAGATAACTGATTTGTTTTCTTCACTTCCTTTTTTTATGAGAAATCCAATGCTATAGATCTGTCCGTGTAAGCTAAAGAATGTCGTTTTTATACCTACTATGAATCAGTATTATATGGTTTTGTGAACCAATATGGTCGATCACATGATTTTTAACACATTTCGTGTGAAACATTGGTTTCATAAGTTTTTCAGTTATACTGAAGGTAGAAGATGTACCAAAAAATTAATCCAGGTCTTAAAAAATAATACGAATAAGTTTACAAATATAGAAATGTGCATTATCATGAGATGTAAATCGTAATAATTACGATTTGTATCTGAAGCATACGTTTAAGGAGGCGTAGTATGAATAGAAAAATACCTGTAACCGTGTTAAGTGGCTACTTAGGGGCAGGAAAAACAACTTTATTAAACCATATTCTACAAAATCGCGATGGTTTAAAGGTGGCAGTGATCGTAAACGATATGAGTGAAGTAAACATTGATGCTGAACTGGTAAAACAAGGAGGAGAGCTGTCTCGAACAGAAGAAAAACTTGTAGAAATGTCAAATGGATGTATTTGCTGCACATTGCGAGAAGACTTATTAATAGAAGTTGAGAAATTAGCTAAGGCTGGTAATGTTGACTATATTGTCATTGAGTCAACGGGTATTAGTGAACCCATTCCAGTTGCGCAAACTTTTTCTTACATAGATGAAGAACTCGGGATTGATCTTACTCGTTTTTGCCAATTAGATACAATGGTGACTGTAGTTGATGCCAATCGTTTTTGGAAGGACTTTCGATCCGGTGATAGTTTATTAGATCGAAAAGAGGCAATTGGGGACGAGGATGATCGAGAAATTGCCGATCTTTTAATTGATCAAGTAGAGTTTTGTGATGTATTAATTATTAATAAAACAGATTTGGTAAGTAAAGAAGAATTGGAGAAATTAGAACGGGTGCTGAGAACGCTTCAGCCGGATGCGAAAATGATTCATAGTATTAAGGGACAAGTTGACCCGAGAGAGATTTTGAACACGAGAAGATTTGACTTTAACAAAGCAAGTGCTTCAGCGGGATGGATCAAGGAGCTTACATTAGGTCATCAGCAACATACACCTGAAACAGAAGAGTATGGAATCGGCTCGTTTGTATACACAAGAAGACTGCCTTTTCATTCGGAACGTTTTAACAATTGGCTTCATAACATGCCAGAAAATATTGTGAGAGCAAAAGGGATTGTTTGGTGTGCTACTAGAAATTCAATTGCTTTATTAATGTCTCAGGCTGGCCCTTCTGTAAGTGTAGAACCAGTTTCTTATTGGGTTGCTTCTATGCCAAATCTAGAGCAGCAGGAGATTCTTAGGCAAAATCCGAAAATGTTAGATGAGTGGGATCCGGTATATGGTGATAGAATGATCAAAATGGTCTTAATCGGGACTGAATTGGATAGAGAAGAGATAGAAGCAGAACTAGACAAGTGCTTATTGACAGATAGTGAATTTGCTGATGATTGGAATCAGTTATCAGATCCATTTGAATGGGTCATTGAAACAGCGTAGTTAGTTAAATAATAAAAGGACTGCGAACTGAAGTCCTTTTAAATTAATGAGTGAAATGGATAAAGATATTAAATCGTATCTATAGAGCGAATTGGAATTTTTTGAAGAGCATTAAACATAAAAGAGAAGAAAGTTTATTAGAATAATGAAGGATTTGGAGGGACTTTGAATCATGAATAATAAAGTTGATGTAGGAATAATTGGCGGAGGACCAGCAGGACTGAACGCTGCGCTTGTTTTGGGAAGGGCAAGAAGAAAGGTTGTTATCATTGATGAGGGAAGGCCGAGGAATCAAGTGACGAAAGAGAGTCATGGCTTCTTAACTAGAGATGGCATTGCTCCGAATGAATTTAGAAACATTGCAAGAGATCAGTTAAGGAATTATCCATCAATTCAGTTTGTTGAAGATATTGCAGCAGAGATTAGAGGAAAGGAGGGGGAATTTTTAATATCAACTGAACAAGGAGCTGTTTACGAAGCGAAAAAAATACTCTTTGCCGTTGGAATGAAAGATTTACCTTTAGACATTGACGGACTTTCAGAAGTATATGGAAGAAGTGCCTTTGTTTGTCCATATTGTGATGGTTGGGAATTGAGGGAGCAATCTCTAGTTCTAATTGCAAAGGGGGATCGCGGTTTCCACGGAGTTAAAACTTTATTGGGTTGGACAAGCAAGCTAACGATATGTACGAATGGTCCTGACGAATGGACGGATGAGCAACGTGAGGAAATCGATCTGCGTGGAATAAAGGTATATAGAGCTCCGATTAAGAAAATAGAATCAAAAGATGGCTTCGTACAACGAATTAAACTAGCTGATGGCACTCTTATTCCGTGTACAGGCATTTTTTTCACACCAAAACTTACGATAGGATCAAAATTGCCGCAATCTTTAGGCTGTGAAATGAATGAAGCAGGAAGTATTGTTGTTGATTCATATGGGAAAACAAATGTACCTGGCGTTTATAGTGCAGGTGATGCTGCCTCAGAAATGTATCAAGTTATTGCCGCAGCAGCTTCTGGCGCCATGTCGGCTATCCGAATAAACAGTGAATTACTTGAAGAAGCATGGGGGATATAGAAAAATAAATAGAGTATAGTTCTTATTTTATAATATGGTAGTTCATATGGTTTTGGGAGTATTCTTATTCCTACTCATTAAAGTACTTACTTTAGTTTCAGCAGGTTAGAGAATGACTTACTTAAGATAAAAAGGGAGAAAACGGAAATTTCTCATGGAATAAGTGTGAGATTCGATCTGAGGAGGAAAGAATATGGCGAAAAAATCAAAGGTTGCAAAGGAAAAGCAGCGTCAGAAAATGGTGGAAAAATACGCCGAATTAAGGAGAGAACTTATAGAAAAAGGAGATTATAAAGCTCTTAGAAAGCTTCCAAGAGATTCTTCTCCAACACGCTTAAAAAATAGATGTGACGTAACAGGAAGACCGAGGGGATATTTAAGAAAATTTAGAATGTCACGTATTGCCTTTAGAGAGTACGCTCATAAAGGGCAGATTCCGGGAGTAAAAAAATCAAGCTGGTAGATTTTCTTCTGAAATTATCTTTCATTAGAGGACAAAAAGGTAGGAGAGCGAATATGATAGAAGTTAATCCAATTCTAATGGAGTTTTTTCATCGTAGTGCAGAAGCGAACCTCCCACAGAAAACAAAGGGAATTTTTCAGTTTATCGAAGAAAAAGAAAACAATTAGAGGAGGCATCTGTAACGGAGGAGCAATTTCTTTCTCTTTTAATTGCTCATTCACCATTAAAAGAAGCGGAGCGACAATTTTCACTGGAACTCTCAATGATAAAAAAAATCGTGGATGAAGCGCAAGCTGAAATCGATCGGGTTGTCAAAGCAAGATGTGAACGTATGAGTTGGTTTGATGTTACCGATAAGTTAAAACTATCGAACAAATAGGGTTTGTCAAGAAAAGTGTGTAAGTTATTCTAGATACTTCTTTACACGATTCTTCAGGTGGGCATGAATTAACAGTTGATTCATGACCATAGCCCATTGTTGGATATGTCCGCCTTCCCATTTCTTTTCTAATTCTTTCGTTCGTAAAAACAACAGTTTTAATAGAGCGTTCTCGTGGGGGAATGCTCCTTTTTTCGTGACTTTTCGAAAGCTAGAGTGGATACTTTCTACGGCATTCGTGGTGTACATGATTTTTCGTATGTGACTACCATAATCAAAAAGTTGCTCCACGTGCGAAAAGTTTCGTTTCCATACGTCTATAGCTCCAGGATACGTAGACCACTGCTTTTCAAAGGATTCAAACGCACTATGACAAGCCTTAAGACTTGGAGCCCCATACACTTTCTTTAAGGCAGCAGTAAAAGGTTTGTAGTCTTTACTTGGAACATACTTAATCGAATTTCGAATCAGGTGTA
>NZ_JARGEJ010000070.1:0-21099 GCF_029211245.1 Robertmurraya sp. DFI.2.37
CGTATCTATGTATTGGAATAGTTTAACATATTAGGTAAATTTTATTAGGAATCGTGTCGAAAAATATTTTTTTGGCACTCCAACAGCGGTTCAAACCGTTGATATATCAATATTTATAGAGGGAGGACTACATATGATAAAAAACAAAGTAGCCTTATTTTGGTTTATCATTGCTATTATACTGTTAAGCATAGGTATTATAAAATTTTTATAGATCTTTATTATTTAAAAACCTCCTCTTCTGTACTGCACCTCAAAAGTTAGAGTGAAAACTAACTTTTAGGGGTGCAGTTTTATGATTAAATAAAGTGAAAAATATTTTTCCACCTTGGTTGCAATTCCTTGTACTCTAATAGAATCTTGCAAATGATAATACACCTACTACATTCAAGGAAAGATCGGTTCATTCAAATGTAAAAATTGCTGCCAACAACGCTGTTTCCTTGGATGAACTTCGCATCCCGTTGGAATTACGGCTTTTCATTGATTAATTGTACTCCGGTTGAGAGGAATTGCGCTGATTTAGTTCTTGATTGCGCATGCATCAAGGATGATTGCGCCGCTTTCGCACTTGATTGCGCATAGATCGGAGACATTTGCGCCGTTTCAACACTTGATTACGCATAAACCATCGCGAGCGAAGCAAATCGTTTTTTTTCGTTTCGGTGTTCAATGCGAACGAGCCCTTAACACCAACTTCGATGACATTACGTTTGGAGCAGTTTCTCCATTTGCGCAGGCTGACCTCGTTCATTCGCACAATGAATGCGGAATTTTTGAAGGTATGTAGATGCCCGTAAATGACCAAATAACCAAAAGCAAGGGAAGAAACCGTTCTCCCCATGCTTTTTAGCGGTGTCGCCACAATAATATTTGTGCTTTGTGATAAGATTTAAGATTTCAGCCCCTTTGGCGTTACTTTGTCTTCGAGTTTCTTTAAGGCAAAATCAAAGACAATGGCTAATATGGCTGCCGGAATTGCACCAGCTAAAATCAAGTTTTTATCCATGACGTTTAATCCTCTAGTGATTAAATCTCCAAGTCCGCCAGCGCCAATAAAGGTTGCAAGAGCGGCGACTCCTATCGTTAATACGGTTGCTGTGCGAACTCCCGCCATGAGAATAGGCAATGTCAATGGCAGTTCTACCATAAATAGGATTTGCCTTGACGTCATCCCCATGCCTTTTCCTGCATCAACTAAGGCTGGGTCCACTCCCAATATTCCCGTATATGTATTGCGTAAAATGGGGAGCAGTGCATAAAGAGTTAAGGCAATAATCGCTGGGACCTTCCCAATCCCAAAAATGGGGAGCATAAATCCGAGCAATGCAAGACTGGGGACAGTTTGAATAATGGCCGTTACGCCGATAATGGGTTCGGCCAGTTTTTTATATCTTGTTAATATGATTCCAAGTGGCACGGCGATTGCGATCGCTATCATCATTGCAATACCCGCTAAAAAAATATGTTCCTGAAAAGCTACCCAAATATCCGATTTACGATTAATAAATGTATTGATTAAATCCATATTACTCATTCCCTCCACTACTATGATTCCACTCCGCAAGCCCTCTCATCATACTGGAGCGAGTAACGACTCCGATTAGCTTATTTTCCTCCAACACCGGTATCGTTCCGATATCACTGCCATGGAAAAGCTCCGCAACATCTGTTACGACGGCATCAGCGTTCAACGTCTTGATATCCGATTGCATAATATCGGCAACTGTTAAATTCTCATTTTTATAGTTTTCATCAAGCTTCTTAAGAGAAACGGCACCATAAAAGGTTTTTCGCTTATCAGTAATAAATAAACTATCTACTTTCTTCTCTTTCATCAGACGAAACGCTTCTGCTAACCCACGCCTTGGCGAGGTTGTAACCACATTGGAATGCATGAGATCGGTTACCGATGGGATCATGGATGTTCCTTGGTTCAAACGTTCTTCACCTATAAATCCCTTTACAAACTCATTGGCAGGATGGCGCAATATTTTATCTGGAGTATCAAGCTGGACAATTTCCCCATCTTTCATGATCGCAATGCGATTGGCGATTTTAATGGCTTCGTCCATATCATGGGTGACAAAGACAATTGTTTTCTGAATCTCCTCCTGCAAACTGACGATATCATCCTGAAGCTGTTCTCGGCTTATCGGATCAAGCGCACTGAACGGCTCATCCATTAAAATAATTTCAGGCTCTGCCGCAAGTGCACGAATTACACCGATTCTCTGCTGTTGCCCGCCGCTTAGCTCAGACGGAAAACGATGCTTAAAAGTGGAAGGATCTAACCCAACTAAATCCAATAGTTCATCTACCCTTTTGCTATATCTTGCTTCATCCCATTTTTTCAACCTTGGAACGAGCGCAATATTTTGTTCAATCGTCATATGGGGAAATAGCCCAATTTGCTGAATAACATAGCCAATATTTCTCCTTAACTCAACAGGGTCAATCTTTGAAATATCTTCTCCGTTAATAAAAATCTTACCTGCCGTCGGTTCGTTCAACCTATTAATCATTCTCATTGTTGTCGTTTTTCCACAACCACTTGGACCGATAAGTGTGACTAACTCACCCCTATGAATCTCTAAATTTATATCATTTAATGCCACGAAATTATCCTCATATTTTTTCGTAACATGTTCAAATTTAATCATAATAATCCCTCTCTACTTTTGAATTTCTTATGGTTTGTTTTGATAAAAGAGGCTGTGCACCTTATAGTCACACAGCCCTCTAGCCTCATGAGCACACGATTATTCGATTAGGCCTTCTTCTTTTAAAAATTCAATCGCAATATCCTTTGGCTCTTTTCCCTCTAAATTAACTTGCCCATTTAACTCTCTCATTCTTTCATCTGTCAAAGTGCCTGCCAACTCATTAATAACGTCTTCAAGTCCTTCATTTGCATCCAATACTTCCTGGCGAATAATTGGTGCAGCGTAATATGGCGGGAAGAACTCCTGATCGTCCTCTAAAATCGCCAATTCATATTGATCGATTCGCGCATCTGTTGAAAAAGCTGTAATGATATCAATCTCTCCATCTTTAGCAGCCGTATATTGCAAATCAGGATCAATATTTCTCTTTACACCGAAATCAAACTGATACGCCTCCGCTAATGCATCAAATCCATCTCCTCTTTCAAAGAACTCTGGATCTGCCCCGAATGATAGCTCTGGTGCAACTGCAATCAAATCAGAATATGTCTGTACTCCCAATTCGTCGGCAAGCTCTTCTCTTAACCCTAAAGCATACGTATTATTAAATCCTAGCGGTTCCAGCCAAGCTATATTAAACTCCTCAGCATACCCTTTCTTTGTTGCCTCAAAAATTTCGTCAGGGCTTTGATTAGGTTCATATTCATTATTTAGAACGTTTAAATAGCCTGTTCCTGTATACTCTACATACATGTCAATGTCGCCTTTTTTCATGGCTTCTTGTAATACAAACACTCCACCTAATGCTTCTTTGACTTCAACATCAAAATCCGTCTTTGCCTTCAAGTACTCCGCCATAATATGACTAAGAATAATTTGTTCTGTAAATTCCTTCCCTGAAATAACAATCTTTCCTGGCTCAGCCTCCCCTGATTTATTCCCACAAGCAGCAAGCGCAAACACAAGAAGTGCTGTAAATACAATCATTATTATTTTTTTCAATTTTTTTCCTCCTAAAATTCCTTATTTCTAGGCAAAGCTTTTGCCTATAGGTTTATTGATGTCAACGATCAAATGTGAAAATATTTGTAGCTAGTAGTAATGGATTTATGACCTGCATATTGTTTTACCTGTTCCACCGTAAAACCATTTTCAACTAATCTTCTACAATACGTATTTCTTAATAAATGCGAAGTAATTGGAAACCCTAATTTTTCACTATATACTTCAAGAACAAATTGAATAGCGCGTGGCTGCATCTTCCCAGAGCGTTCCGTCACAAATAAAAATGGACTATTTAAATACACTTCTTTTTCAGTAGAACTTCTAACATGAATCCAAGTAAATATTTTTTCAGCCACTTTTTGAGCTAACGGGACTTCTCTGGATAAAACTCCATCATGAATAACTTGAATGGTATTTTTCGTGACTGCTTCAGTTTGTAAATGACTCAATTCTTCAATTCGCAAACCTGAATACAGTAGCACATAGATAAGAGCTTCATTGCGGGCTTTTTTGAAAGGATTTTTCTCAAGGGTTAAAATTTGTAGAAGTTTCGATTCTTCTTCGGCAGTGAGCCATTTAATGGGGGTGTTTCTTTTATCTTCGTAAAGGCGAAGATTTTCTGGTACATTCATTTGAACGTAATAGTTTTTAGTAGCCCAAACTAAAAATGTACGCAATACGGAAATCAACTTATTAATAGTGGCCACCTTATAACCTGTTTCAATTAAGTGTTCTCGAAATTGAAAAACATCATGTTCCGTAAGTTGCTCCAGCTTTTTTTGTTTAGCCTCAAGCCACGTATTAAACTGCTTCAGCACATGAACATACATCTTGGTTGTACTTGCTTCCTTTTCTCTCTTCTTTAAATCATCTTCATATTGCCTCAATATTTCTTTCATACATCACACCTTCCAGAAAAGATTCAGCAGATGAACGTAAATTCTATGATGAAAGTGATTCTATGATGAATATTATAGTGTTTAACGTGATGTTAACTCAAACCGCAAATTTTCGAAAAATTCTCATCATGTCATCATAATTAAGAGTGAGCCGAGATTAAACACTCCATTCTTACATATCCTTGTCGATCCTGAAACATCCTCCCAGATGCTAGCAATCTGAAAATCTAGCTATAAAATCCCTATCAAAAAATTTACACAATTTTTTCATTGACTCTTTCTTTGAGAATGATTATCATTGAAGTTGAAAATCATTCTCAAAATAAATAATAAATAAGGAGTGTCCCTATACTAGCAATCTACATAATTACGAAGTGCCCTCGATAAATGGATTGGGCTTCTACAATGTTTACATGAACGAATAAATACAAATCATTTAAGAAGGATGAAGAAAAAAATGAGATTAAATCGAAAATGGCCATTATTAAGCGTATTCATCATTTCAGCACTATTCATGATCGTATTAGCTGGCTGTTCGTCTGAACAAACTGAAGCACCTGAAAATAAATCTGAAAATACTGATACTGAAAAAACTGAAACGTCTTCTTCTGAGGAAAAAAGTACTGAATACCCCATTGTCATTGAACATGCCTTTGGAGAAACCGTTATTAAAAGCAAACCCGAAAGAGTAGCAACGGTGCAATGGGCAAACCATGATGTTGTGCTTGCCCTTGGAGTAGTACCAGTGGGATTCTCCGCTGCAAATTATGGCGTTCAAGATGACAGCGGGCTATTGCCATGGACAGCTGAAAAGCTGAAAGAGCTTGGTGTTGACGATCCAAATGTTTTTCAAGATACAGACGGTCTTGATTTTGAGGCAATTTCAGACGCAAATCCTGATGTTATTTTAGCAGCCTACTCAGGGATTACTCAGGAAGACTACGATATTTTAAGTGAAATCGCTCCGGTCGTTCCATACCAAACGGCACCTTGGCTTACAACATGGCGTGAACAAGTCCTTTTAAATGCAACAGGCATGGGCATGAAAGCAGAAGGTGAACAATTAATTAAAGATACTGAAGAGCTCATTCAAGAAAAAGCGGATCAGTATCCACAAATCAAAGGGAAAAAAGTTGCTTGGGTCAACTTCTCAGCTCAAGACATGTCCAAGCTGCATGCCTATACACCTACCGACCCACGCGGTTCCTTCCTAATCGAGTTAGGAATGGAGTATCCTGAAAGTGTTACAAATGAGATTGCTGATCCTTCAAGCTATTCATTAAATATTAGTGCTGAAAATGCAGACATACTGAACGATGCCGATATTATTATCGGTTACGGGGATGAGAGTCTATATGAAGCAGTTAAAGCCGATCCTTTGCTTGGAAAAATCCCCGCTATTGAAAGAGGCTCCGTTGTATTTATTGGAGCGAGTACGCCTTTAGCAGCTTCAGGCAACCCAAACCCGCTTTCAATCGCCTATACGATTGACGAATATTTAGAATTAATTGCAGGAGCTATTGAAAAGTTAAATGACTAGTTCATCTGTTTCAAAAAACAAACCGCTTTATTCACATATTCCGAGGAATTTTCCAATGGTACTGATCCTTTGTCTTATTTTGCTCGGAATATGTGTTATCGCGTCGCTCGTGCTCGGATCTCGAACGGTCGGTTTAGATGAGCTCATCGCTGGTTTATTTCATCCAGATGTAGACTCTTATGGAGCAAACGTCGTTCGTCAAAGAATTGCCCGAACCGTGTTCAGTATCTTTTGCGGTGCCGCACTTGGTGTTTCAGGAGCGCTTATGCAGGCTGTCACCCGCAATCCCATTGCCGATCCAAGTATACTCGGGGTCAATACAGGGGCAGCATTATTTGTTGTTTGTGGAATTGCGTTCTTAAACATTAGCACAGCGAATCAATATATTTGGTTAGCTATAGCTGGAGCCATGATTACCGCCGTTTTCGTCTACGGAATTGGCTCTATGGGGCGTGGAGGTGCCACGCCTCTTAAGCTTGTCTTAGCTGGGGCAGCGACAAGCGCTGCCCTTTCTTCTCTAGTGAGCGCCATTATCATTCCTCGTTCTTATGTCATGGATCAATTTAGGTTTTGGCAAGTAGGGAGCGTTGGTTCGGCCAATTGGAACTCGATTACTACGTTCATTCCCTTTTTGATCTTCGGACTGCTGATCGGAATTCTAGCTGCGTCAGCCCTTAATGCCCTAGCATTAGGCGATGATGTAGCAACAGGACTAGGAGTTCGGACAGGAACATTAAGAATGATTGCAGCCCTTGCTGGAGTTCTTTTATGTGGAGCGACTACCGCATTAGCAGGGCCGATCGGATTTGTCGGACTTTTGTCCACCCACATCATCCGCCTTATTCTCGGTCCTGACTTGCGTTTCGTTATACCGATGGCCGCTCTTTCAGGTGCGATCATTTTAACGATATCAGATGTATTTGGGAGACTGATCGGTAGCCCAGGTGAGCTTGAAGTTGGCGTTGTGACGGCATTTATCGGGGCTCCATTACTCATTATTATTGCTATGAAAGCGAAAGTGCGTTCATTATGAAAAATAACTCTGTTGAATTGATTATGTCAGGTCGGCGCCAGAGACGGCGCCGATGGATTCTTGTCACAGCCTTATTGGCGATCCTTGCCTTTATCCTTAGCTGTACCATGCTTTTATTGGGAAATACAATCTATCCTGTCCAGGATGTGATCCGAGCACTATCAGGTGAACAGATTAAAGGAGTTTCTTTTGCGGTCAATACGATTCGTTTGCCACGTATGCTGGCAGGCTTGTTTGCTGGATTTGCTTTTGGGATCGGTGGACACATTTTTCAAACAATGCTGCGAAACCCACTTGCGAATCCGAATGTAATCGGAATCACATCTGGCTCCAGCGCGGCTGCTGTTTTTTGCATTCTTATCCTACATACGAGTAACGCAGTCGTTTCCATTGTATCGGTAATCGCTGGTCTTGCGACCGTAATCATCATTTATCTACTATCTAAAGGAAAAACATTTTCAATTGGACGTCTCATCTTAGTAGGAATCGGAATACAGGCGATGCTTGACGCCTTTATATCCTACCTCCTTCTAAAAGGCGCCCAACAGGATATACCGGCAGCAATTAGATGGCTCAGCGGAAGTTTAAATGGTTCTCAAATGCATGAGCTTCCACCTCTCGTGCTAACTGTTTTCATATGTACCCCGATTGTACTCGCGTTAGGAAAACATTTAAGTCTATTAGAATTAGGAGAACAATCGGCGACCACGCTTGGAGTGAATACGGACAGAGCCCGCATTATACTAATTGTCAGCTCCGTCTGCATGATCGCTCTGGCAACTGCCACCACAGGTCCAATCGCCTTTGTCGCTTTCCTTTCGGGACCGATTGCAAAAAGACTAGTGGGCGTTGGCTTTTCAAATATGATCCCCGCAGGGCTTGTTGGTGTTAATTTGGTTTTGGCAGCAGATCTGATCGGTCAATTTGCTTTTGAAGTTAGATTCCCTGTTGGCATCATCACTGGAATACTCGGAGCACCGTACTTGATCTACTTGCTAATCCGAATGAATCGAAAGGGAGATTTATAATGAAACCGACACATCTTTTTCAAGCTGAACAAATCGTGGCAGGTTATGAAAATAAGACCGTTATTCATGAAGTAAGCCTTGCGATTCCCAGCAATAAAATAAGCGTTATTATTGGTGCGAATGCCTGTGGAAAATCCACACTACTAAAGACGTTAGCAAGGTTGATTAAACCTGCCTCTGGAAAAATCACGCTTGATGGAAGACCAATTGGGAAAATTCCTTCAAAGGAGCTAGCTCGAATAGTCGGACTGCTGCCGCAATCTCCTATTGTTCCCGAGGGCATCTCGGTTGCAGATTTAGTTGGGCGTGGACGATTTCCTCATCAATCATTGCTTAGCGGGTGGACAAAAAAAGATTATGAAGCCGTTGCTGAGGCAATGGAAATCATGAATATTACGGATCTCGCCAATCGAAATATTGATGAGCTTTCAGGGGGACAAAGGCAGCGTGTATGGATTGCCATGGCATTAGCGCAGCAAACTGATATATTATTCCTTGACGAACCGACAACCTTTTTAGATATTACCTACCAGGTCGAAATTCTTGATTTGCTCACAGACCTAAATCGCAAATACGGAACGACCATCGTCATGGTTCTCCATGACATCAACCTTTCTGCACGATATGCAGACCATATTTTCGCAATGCACCAAGGACGTCTTGTCGCAGAGGGAGAGCCGGCAGAGGTCATTACCGACACTCTAATTAAGGATATTTTCGGCCTAAACTGTACAGTAATAGCAGATCCAATTTCAGGCTCTCCATCCGTCGTGCCAATCGGAAGGTATCATGATAATCGGGGAAAATGACGCAGCACTCACCTCTACTAGATGCTCCTTAAAACGACCATAAAAAAAGCAAGTGGAGAAATACTTCTTTTTCTTTACTTGCCTTTTTTAATCCATCCGTTTGAAGGAAGTCCGCAAGTATACCTTAAAAACCCCGGAATTCATTAAAAATATCTCTTTTATTTACTACTTTTATCTAGCAAATATATCGAAACATCTATTATGTATACCCGACCAAAACAATTCGGATCTCCTTTTTTAAATATAAAAGAAAAAAGCCAATTATTTTTAAATAAAAATAATGTTATTATCATAATATTGGCAGAGTTAATTTCCTATAAATTAGGTTATGGGCTTCTCCTTTAAGAGAATCGGAGGATAATATGATTAATTTAGGGACCTTCATCGAGCATTATGGATACATTGCGATTTTTATCATTCTACTTTTAGGGATCATCGGTCTACCTTTACCTGATGAAATTCTACTTACTTATGTAGGGTATCATGTATTTTTGGGGACAATGTCATTAAAATATTCGCTTATTACCGCCATAATAGGATCCATTATAGGAATATCCATTAGTTATCTACTTGGTCTCAAGCTTGGACTGCCTTTCATAAGGCGGTTTGGACCTAAACTAAAGATAACTGAAAAAAGGATTGAATGGGCACAAAATAGCTTTAAAGCATATGGAGGTTTTTTTCTCATCGTAGGCTATTTTTTACCTGGAATTAGGCATATCACTGCCTATTTAGCAGGAATGACCACCTATCGCTATTTTTCCTTTACCCTTTTCGCCTCGATTGGGGCCATAATATGGACGACTACTTTTATCCTTTTAGGAGTATTTTTAGGTAATAATTGGACGATTGTCGGTAATGTTTTTCATCAAACTTCTAATATAATCTGGATAGCATTTTTGGCATTACTGATATACTTTTATATACGAGCAAACAGAGCGAAATAACAATTTATAGCTGTAAACCAGAAGTAACAAATATCGAGTTCAGTGGTTACGGATGTTGCCTTGATCATGTAGTTGGTTAGCAATCCTACTATAATCGTAAATATCGGAGTGAATGTGGAATGAAAATTGAACATGTAGCGATCTGGGTGAATGATTTGGAAGGGATGAAAGAGTTTTATGAAACTTATTTTAATTGTCGTTCAAACACTAAATATCACAATCGGGAAAAGAAATTCGAATCTTATTTTCTAACTTTTGAGTCAGGTGCACGGTTAGAAATCATGCGTAAGGAAGGGATACACCAGCACACCAAAGAGGAAAAAACGGGATGGGCACATATCGCGATTTCCTTGGGGAGTAAAGAAGCAGTTAATCAATTGACAGCAAAATTAAAAAGTGATGGCTATCCTACTATTAACGGCCCCCGTGTAACCGGAGACGGTTACTATGAAAGTGTTGTTGAAGACCCTGAGGGTAATTTAATTGAGTTGACTGTTTAGTTGGTAAATGGTCAAAACGCTCTTGAATTAAATAGAGAAAATAAGCAAGCGTATAAAAGCTTACTTATTTTCTTTCATCCGACAATTCTCGTTCCATGTACTTCATTGATTGATAACTCAGCGGCTATCGCTCGTAAATTATCATTGGTGATTCCGCCGCCGGGAAGAATAATGATTCTATTAGCAGCATAATCGATGTATTCCTGAATTCTCGTGATATTGTCTTCTATTTTAGAAGCGGCTGAGCCACCATGGGTTAAAATTCGCTTAACACCATGTTCAACCAACCAATCAATTGCTTTAAATTGATGATCGGGCAAAATTTGGTCAAAGGCCATATGAAAGGTAATATCTACTCCTTGCGCTACCTCTATTAAAGAAAGCATCGCCTCTTCATCAATCCAATTTGCTTCATTTAAACAACCAAAGACAGCCCCGTCAGTACCTAGCTGCTTAAGATGGAGCAGATCCTGCTTCATGATGCCCACTTCTTCATTGCTATAAATGAAATTTCCGCCCCTTGGTCTAATCATACTCATGACCTTTACGTTTTTATGGTGACAATAACGGATTGCAGTAGCGGCAACACCAGCACTCACCGTGGTGCCCGCCAACTGCAAGATTATCGCATAATTCAATCCGCTCCGCCCCTCTTGCTATCACTTCCGGAACGTTCGTGAAATTCTCCACGCAAGCTTCTCTAATCATCATTCAACCACCTTATTTAGCTAGCACCATGGCACCCTCATCAACGATAACCGTGACATTCGGATGGTTACGTAAAATCGAAGCTGGAAAATCCTCTGAAATATCCCCCTCAGCCAACCGGGCAATGGCCTCCGCCTTTTGTTCACCAGAAACAAGCAACAGAATTTCCTTGCTTTCCATAATCGATGCAATTCCCATCGTTAAGGCTTGTGTCGGTACATCATCCAATGTTGGAAAAAATCTCGAATTTGCTTCGCGAGTAGAAGCTGCCAATTCAACAACATGGGTTCTACTGCTAAACGGGGTTCCCGGTTCATTAAATCCAATATGACCATTGATCCCCATTCCTAAAATTTGCAAATCAATTTTGCCAGCCTGTTGAATTTGCCTCTCGTACCTTTGACATTCACCTTCAAGATCAGTAGCAGCTCCATTTGGCAGATGAACACGCTCAAGCTTAATATCGACATGATCGAATAATTTTTCCTTCATATAGCGATAGTAACTATTCACATCTTCTCGCTCCAGGCCGACATATTCATCTAAATTAAAGGTTGTCACATCTTGAAAAGAAACCATTCCCTCGTTAAACTTCTCAATGATCTTTTGATACAACCCCTCAGGAGTCGAACCTGTTGCCAAACCAAGCACAGGGTTCTTAATCCGATTTATCGTTTCAATCATAATGGAGCAAGCTCTCTCGCTCATAGCTTGATAATCGTTTACTTTAATGAATTCCATCATTCCTCTTCTCCTTTATAAGCAATTTCTCCGCGACAAATGGTATACTTTATCGTCAGTTGATCATCGACAAGTAATAGATCCGCATCCTTGTCCAAAGCAATGCTTCCTTTGCGGTCAAAAACCCCCACTTGTTTAGCAGGATTCATAGAGGCCATTTTTACAATATCGCCAAGTTCAACTCCAGCAATCGCGAGCATGTTTGCGGCACCATCCCGCATGGACACAATACTCCCTGCCAACGTTCCATCCTCGAGAACAGCGCGATCCTCTGTTACTTTCACAGGCTGCCCACCAAGCTCATAATCACCAGCAGGCAACCCTTTTGCTCTCATCGCATCCGTAATTAATATGAGTCTGTCACTACCAACATTTTGATAAACTAGCTCCAACATCTCAGGTACAACATGAATCCCATCAGGAATGACCTCGGCATACAGGTCCTTTAACTGAAATGCTGCTCCCACCGCACCAATATCACGATGATGAATGCCGTTCATCGCATTGCATAAGTGGGTCAATTGCCGAACCCCTTGGGCGACTGCCTTCTGAATTCCAGCAAACCCAGCATCCGTATGTCCTGCTGATACATTAACTCCCATTTCATTCAATGCTTTAATAAAAATACCCTCTTGATCCAATTCAGGTGCCATCGTAATCGTACGAATTTGATTTCCTGAAAGCTTTTGCCAACGATTAAATTGGCTCAAATTAGGGTCTGTAATATACTGCACTGGCTGTGCTCCGGCTTTAGATTTATTTACATATGGCCCTTCCAAATGAATACCAACCACTTCTGCATGTCCCGGCTTATGAGAATAACAAGCTACATTTCCCAATGCTCTTTCAATATTTTCAGGAGATTGGGTAATGGTCGTTGCCAAAAAGCTTGTTGTGCCTTCCTTCGGTAAAAGAACTGCCATATCATCCAACGCTTTTTCCGTTGCATCCATCACATCAGCACCATTTGCTCCATGAATATGAGCGTCAATAAAACCTGGAATTAAATTCAAATTGGTACCATCAATAACATGGAGATCAGGAGTAACGTTTGCAACAGGCCTTTCTTCTATCTTTATAATTTGCCCATTTTTTACCCATACAGCGCCACAATTAATGATTTTGTTTTCCAAAAAAATCTTTACATGATTAATCAATAAATAATGCATGTTCAAGCTGCTCACCCTTTCATAGATAAGTATAGTTGTCTATACCAGTAGACATGTGTACAGGCTTACATTCTTTTGATAAAATTTATATTGTCTTACTTTCCACCCAAGGAGGGGAATTTTCCATGATTAATAAACAATCTCATATACCTATATATTATCAATTAGAAGAAGAAATAAAAAGCATGATCCACACAAAACAATTAAAAGCTGGCGATCTTTTACCATCTGAACGAGAATATGCGGAAAAATATGCGATAAGTCGGATGACTGTACGACAAGCAATCAATAATTTAGTTAAAGAAGGTCTTGTTTATCGAGTAAAAGGAAAAGGCACATTTGTTGCTGATAAAAAATTCGAACAAGATTTATCCGGTCTCACAAGCTTCAGCGAGGATATGCGAAACCGTGGATTAAGCCCTTCCAACAGACTGATTAGCTTCGACTTCATCGAAGCCGATGAACAGCTTGCTTCTACTCTTTCGATTTCTCCTACTGACCTAGTTTGCAAAATCAAACGCGTTCGCTTAGCCAATAATGAACCCGTTGCTTTAGAAACGATATATACACCGAGGACAATCGTTGGGGAGATGAATTATCAAGAATTCTCCCACTCTTTTTATGATTTCTTAGAAAAAAAGCTCCATTTTAAAATTGGCTTTGGTTATCAAACCATTGAAGCATCTCTTGCCAGTGAAGAAGAAGAGAAGTACTTAAACATTAAAAAGAATAGTCCTGTTTTAGTGATGGAACGCACCACATTTTTACAAAACGAAGAACAAACTCCAATCGAATTTGTCACATCTACGTATCGGGCAGATAAATATAAATTCAAAATGAAGATGAAACGTGACTAATTTAGTTTTCCCTACGAAGGAGGCTAGTATCCAAATTAGATACTAGCCTTTTTTTTGTTAATTCTCTTTGCGAATTTTTTTCACTTCTTCAGCAACGGCTTGCACCTGTGTCCCAACAATAACTTGGATACTGTGCTTCCCGACTACTTTTATTCCCGGAACACCCGTTGTTTTAATTTTATTTTGGTCGACTGCTTCAACATCTTTTACTTCAACACGAAGGCGCGTTGCACAATTATCAACTGAGACAACGTTGCTGTCTCCACCAAGACCTTCGTAAATTGTTTCTGCCATCCGTCCAAAACGATCCTTTGAACCGGCTTCGGCAATCTCTTCCTTAACTACGAGATCATCGTCTTCACGCCCTGGTGTTTTTAAGTTAAACTTCACAATCAGGAAGCGGAAAATCACATAATAAATGACGGCAAATACTAGACCTTGGAGAACAAGCATAAATGGCTTATTTGCCAAAGGCAACTGTGAGCTTAATACAAAGTCAATTAATCCAGCACTAAAGCCAAATCCAGCTGTCCATTGGAATGTTGCCGCTATAAATAAGGAAATTCCCGTTAACAGCGCATGAACTACATAAAGCGCTGGAGCTAAGAACATGAATGAAAATTCAAGAGGCTCCGTCACCCCTGTTAAAAATGCGGCAATACCACCTGCCATTAATAGTGATGCGGCTTGCTTTTTGCGCTTAGTTTTTGCTGTATGATACATCGCAAGCGCCGCTGCTGGGAGACCAAACATCATAATTGGGAAGAATCCTGCTTGATATCTTCCGGTAATTCCTAATTCTCCTTTGCCAGCCCAGAAGTTCCCAATATCATTAATTCCCGCAACGTCAAACCAAAATACGTTGTTTAAGGCATGGTGCAGCCCTGTTGGAATTAATAATCGGTTGAAGAATCCGTATAATCCTGCACCGATTGCTCCTAAACTACTAATCGCTTCCCCGAATGAAAGGAGTCCAGAATAAACAACTGGCCACACAAATAACATCACCATCGAAACTAGTAGCATGACAAGAGATGTTAAAATCGGAACTAATCTCTTTCCACTAAAGAACGCTAAAGCATCAGGTAATTTCGTATTACTAAAACGATTGTAAAGAGCAGCTGAAATACAACCAGATAAAATACCAATAAAGACGTTCTCAATTCCATTGAAAGCGATATTCACTTCTTCAACTGGAATATGCCTTAAATTCGCAACCGAATCAGTGGAAAGTAATTTGGTAATAACAAGATAACCGACTAAACCACTGATTGCAGCCGCACCATCCTTTGCCTTTGTCATCCCAATGGCAACCCCAACAGCAAAAAGTATCGGGATAAAGTCTAAAATCGATGAACCTGCGCCGATGAAAAAGGCAGCAACGGGATTTCCAGCACCCCAGCCTTCATGGTCAATGGCGTAACCGATCCCCATTAAAAGAGCAGCAGCAGGCAGTACTGCTACCGGAAGCATGAGGGACTTACCAAGATTTTGAAAATAGTTCTTCATGGTCATAAACCTCCTTTTACTTATTTTGTACACACGAATCGATTCACAATACGCTTAGGTGAACAGATAATATAATTGCAAAGACCATTTGAATGCGTTTCCAAACCAATTCTCGATACGATTATAGCACTAACTAATATAGTTGTCTATACCACTAGTCTAGTATATTTCATTCGTGTTTGCCATCTTAACAGTCTCCTTTCATTATATTCATTTGTCCTATTAATCATTCTTGTTCCTACTTGTTATTTTCTTAGTGAAGAGCCATTCTACAATTATTTCCCGGAAATAACCAAGCACTTCTGCTAACTACTGATGCCTTTTCTCATGACTGTTCTGGAGCTGTTTTAGGAAAATAAAACCACGTTTTGCACAAAAAGGAGAAGCCTGTTTTTTATAACAACCTAAAAAAATTATATAAAACCTTTACAAAGATCCACTTACTCTAAATTCCATATTCACTAACATAAAAACAATAGGTACCATTTTAAACTTCGCCATTCTCTCATTAAAGGAGGAGAACCGTACAAATGCCTAAGAAAGCATTTCGAATTCGCCTAGGCTCGATTTCTTTTGTAATTTCAGGTATCTTCTTTGTCATTTATCCTGCAGTGCGACCCTTTTCAGATGAAAGAACCTTACAAGGTGCCGCAGCCTTTGCCTCAACAGAATGGCTAGTCGCCCATATACTAGCTATCATCGCCTTTACGTTATTACCTCTTGGTCTGCTTGGATTTCATTACTCATTGCTTAATACAGCTTTAAACAATTTTTCGTTTTGGGCTCTACTACTAGCTTTGCTTGGTGTAGGTTTAGTCTTGCCGTTTTACGGTGGAGAAACGTTCGGTCTCAACGCCCTTGGTCAAGAAGCAATTAAGCAGCAGTCAGATGCATTCATCAGTCTGGCCAGCATTGTCCATTCTGGCACAGGTCTCATCATGTTCCTGATTGGGTTACTATTGCTCGCTGCCGCTGCCATCATTCTTGCAATCACTATTTGGAAGTCTGATAAATATCCTACTTTTAGTGGCATTCCATTTGTTATCGGCATGCTGCTATATATACCTCAATTTTTCGGAGGTCAACCGCTAAGGATAACACATGGCGCATTGGTCGCCATTGGATGTGTATGGATAGCAATTAGCTTGTGGAGAGAAAGCAGAAAAACCCCTAAGTCTAAAGCACAAGCAGCAAGCCTTGATTCCTAATTTAGTGAAAGAATGAAGATGTTTTTTTACAAACCGCAAATCCAACACCGATTTGCGGTTTATTGAAATTTATTCCTGTCCCTTCGCCACACTCCTACCTACGTTCATATAATTTATCAAGAATGTAGGTAAATAAATACATTGCCCCTATTGAAATGGTTGTGGAAATCAAAAACCATCCTTCTTTATAAATGATTAAATCAAAGTGCTGGCCCAGCCAATGTCCGATATATAGGAACACAATCAGCGCACTCTTCCAGTACCAGCAAATATTTGAAAAATAAGCAAACATGATGATTACACCAAGCACAAGCATATATAGACTTGATAAAAAAATTAAACTATGTTGTTTATCAGGAAATATATTTTCACTGAACCTTTGAATATCTGTTAAACGCAGAACCCAAACAATCGTATTTTGGTGTAATGTCAACAGTCCGAGGAAAATAAACACATATAATAACACCCCCTTCAGTCGAGTAAAACATAGGCGATAGGCCTGCCTTGCTACCCAAAAGAAGAACGGCAATAATAAAACAGTCATCCACGTGTGGTACCAGTTTTGCTTATATACCCCTAATGCAAGAAACAATTCTTCAATTAAACCATAGATTAGCGCAAACACAATATACCAGTAGTATTTTAAACGAAGGACGGCGAGCAGCAATGCCGATGCCGACACTGAAAATTGCGAAAAGAGATTTCCTGCGATTGAATCATCTGGCTGAGAGTCTGGAACGAGCATTGGATAATAGGTATACGCTTTTAAGAGAGATAAAATAATCATTTCAAAGAAAAAGGTCATTCCACTAATAGAAAGGTATAAAGCCAAAACAGCAGGGCGCTTTTTTACGTTTAGAAAGATGATAATTAATTCGATCATCGTCGTAATTCCAAGCAAAATAAACCAAATGGTATGACTCCAAAAAGCGGTACCCAACATTCAGAACGCTCCTCTTCCAGCAAAGCTAGTTTGGATCTATCATGCTCTTCTTTTCAGTAAATTATTACCATTTATTCAAACAAATGACACCTTTTCTTATTCATTCGCTTGAAATGATATTTGTGCTCCTATGGTTACAATATAGACAGCCTTTCTCGCATTCTTTGAAAGACTACTTCAGGCGCTTCCTTAATTTTGAGATCACTCCCAAGAAAAAGGAGCCAATTTACCATTTCTGACAAATCTTCTGAATGATGAACATTGACATAAGTTTTTACAAGTGCTGTCGTTTGATAAGGATTTGTATAGGATATGGAAATTTTTAAAGGGTGGTATTTTTTGTACTGCATAATGGACTCATGCCCCAATTCAAGAACAAGATTGGTTCTCGCATCATTCTTTTTTATTTTTGTAAAAATAGCTTTTTTGCTCATTCTTTTTTTCACAGGGTAGGCGGACACCTCAGTAAGATGATCGACAGAAAAAATCCGTTTTTTTTCTTCCTCTAAATCAAAACCTTCAATAAACCACAGACTTTTTTCCCGATAAAGATGGAGAAGATAAATTGGGTAACACTTTATCTCCTTCTTTTCTTTAATAGAGAGCACTAAATAGCGATCCTCAAGAATCGTTTGAATGAGTTTTTCTAACATTGGGTGCGGTAGATCTGACAAATCAAGCAAATCAGGATTATGAGGGTTTGTTCCTTCAAATAGTAAAACTTGATTTAAGTGAACGAGCGTCTCCTGCTGATTTTCTGAGATAAGCCCAAGTAGTTTTTCAGTTAAAGACTGACGACTTTTAAGATACGGAAGTTGCTGATTTCTTGTTGCCATAAAGGCGATAAACAATGCTTTAATCTCATCATTTGTGAAGCGGATATTGGGCAAAACTGAATTATTCATTACCGAATAACCCCCATCCCTGCCAACTTCAGCTACTAATGGCATTCCCATCGCCTCAATTTCTTTAATATCTCTCATGGCAGTCGAACGAGAAATATTAAATTCCCGCATGATTTCAGAAATAGTAAAGTGGGCACGATTATTAATATAGCGCATGATAATATTAATTCGTTCAACCTTTTTCATTTGAGACTCCTAAACAGTGTCATTTTTTGATACGATTTATCGCTATTATAAACTTATCAAGTGAAAAGACCAATCATTTGATCATCAAAAAAAGGTGGGATTATATATGACTGAATACTCAATTGAAGAAAAAGATGGCTTTACCGTTCTAGGTTTAGGAACAGAATTAAAGAGTGATTATACAGACTATGCTGGCATCAACAAGGAAAAGGCGGAATTTTGGCAGGCGGTTAAAGAGGATGGCCGACTGGAAACCTTAAAAGCACTTGCTACTAACGACTACATTTTTGTTGTAAATGAGGCAGTAAACAATAAAATGATGCATTATGCTGGAGTCATGACAGAGGCCACTTTACAAGATGAGGAAGCTAGAGTGATCCAATTCCCTAAGGGAGAATACCTAGTTGTGAAAGGGGAGGCCGAGACAGATGAACAACTAAGCCAATTGCTTACTGGCATTGCCTTTGGTCAAGCCTTGCCAGACGCAGATGATTTAGCCTATGTCGGCGGTCCAAATACAACGGTTGTAATGGGGCAACGAAACGGTTTCGTATTTGGTGAAATGTGGATCCCTGTTATTCGAAAATAAAGGAGGGAGATGCAATGACCTATGTCGTTGATTTTAAAAATGTGTCAACAGTTGGCTTAGAATCCTCACCAGTGGTGGATGCTCTAGCCGGATTACGTGCAAATGAAGCCCGATATTTTATGAACAAATACAAGCATGAATTTACAGTCGTCCCAATCAGTGAAAGTCCGGAAACCATTGCGTATGTCAATCACATATTGAAAGAAGAACGAAATATTGAGTTTGCAGCTAAACCGTTAGAAACATCTCGTTTCCAAGTGGAAAATATTAAATGGGCCTTCGTCTTTTTTGAAAATGGACTTGAGGTCAATGTCATGTATCATGTCGATGATCCCAAAAAACGTGCTGTTGGTTTCAAACTTTCTGAGGGAATGGAAGTACCGAAGGAATTAGAGGGAAAGTTTAAGTTTGCTAGACAAAGGTCCAAATTAGCTGGAACAATTCGTGGTTCGTTCTTTGTTATTAAGGGGCAATATTAAAGCCTATAATCCGATATTTGTTCAATCAGGAAATTCAGTTTCCTGATTGAACAAAAGGATTTTTAAACATCTAACTTCATTGAAGGTCCAAAGAACTCATAATGAATTTGCTCTTCGGGTATACGAAGTTCCTTTAGACCACGAAGAATTGCTTGTAAAAATGGAACTGGGCCGCAAACATAGTACTCCGCACCATCCACTACGGCATTTTCCTTTAGCCATTCCGTATTAATATAACCTTCTTTTTTAAAATGCTTATCCAATCGATCTGTCTCAGAAGGATTTTCATAGATGAATGAAAGATGATAATCTGTCATCTGTTTCGCTAATTCTGTTACCTCATTCTTAAATGCTTGCTGCCTTCCATTTTTAGATGCATGTATGAATGACACATATCGATTAGGCTCACTATTAGCAATACTATTCACCATACTGATAAAAGGGGTAATACCAACACCCCCACTGATAAAAACAACTGGCCCAGAACTTGTCCTCTTTAGAGTGAATTCCCCCGCAGGTGCCGTCATTTCAATAACATCCCCATTATGAATATGATCATGGAGATAATTGGATACCTTTCCTTGCGGCCTATTGGGTTCTGATTCACGTTTTACAGAGATACGAAAGTACTCCTTATTTGGTGCGGCAGACAAACTATATTGACGATTGACTAAATAAGGTTCACCAGGAATTTGGAGACGAACGGTAATATATTGCCCCGGTTCAAACACAGGAATCGCTGATTGATCAACTGGAGCTAAATAGAAAGATGTAATAACATCGCTTTCCTTTACTTTATCAATCACCTTAAACGGTTTGAAATCACGCCAGCCATTTGTCTGTGATGCGACTTGCTCATATAACTCTTGCTCTACACTAATAAATACCGAGGAAATAGCCCCATATGCATCGGCCCATGCATGGATGATTTCATCTGTAGCAGCATCATCAAGAACTTCCTTAATAGCTCTCAGAAGGTGTTTCCCAACAATCGGATAGTGCTCAGGCTTTACACCAAGACTACGATGCTTTTCTGCAATTTGTTTGACAACAGGGAAAATCATCTCTAATCGATCTATGTATTGTGCTGCAGCCAGAACTGCATTTGCTAAAGCCGTTTGTTGACGGCCTTGATTTTGGTTTGAATGATTGAAAATATTTAATAATTCTGGATGTTCTTCAAATAAATTTTTATAAAATACTGTTGTAATTTCAACACCATGAACTTCTAATACCGGAACTGTAAATTTAATAACTCAACTTTCGCACCTTGAAAATCGACCTTGTTTTAGGTCTATTAAAGCTTTAAGAACAATCAACTTTGTTCCTTGACTATTGCCTTTAAACAAGAAAAGGCACCTGCTTCTTTGGTATAGTG